>CACYHJ010000079.1 GCA_902774165.1 Oscillospiraceae bacterium | reverse complement strand
CCGGTAAGGAAGGCCGGGAAAAACGCCCCGTCGCCGATGGGTTCCCCGCAGACCAGCCGGAGACAGAGCCCTCCGGCCAGGAACGTCTTATTGCTCATAGGTTGAAAATACCACTTTGCCGGTTTTCTCGTGCATGTTCGCGCAGTGCATCTGAACGGTCCCGCCGGCGGGAATGTCGCCGAACAGCGAGCGGTAGGTGATCCCGCCCAGGAAGCCCGCGTCGTCCGTATCTTTATAGTAGACGTAAACGCCGTTCAGGGGCCCGTCCGTCAGGTTCTTCACGTTGATGAAGCCCTCGGTATAGGTGATCTCCAGGGTATCCAGATGCACCGTGGGCGGCTCGTTGAACTCCGCTGCCGCCAGAAGCTCGCTGTCCAGCAGCTTTTCGCTTGTAAAGGCGGTTTTCTCCTGACACAGCACGGTCATCCGCGCGCCGGCGAACAGGGTCGAGGCGGCGTAGGTGCATACGCCGTCCGCGGTGGTGACCGTAAACTTCAGGTATTGATAATGGGTTGCGCCGCCGTTATAAAGACGAACGGCGCAGATGTTTTCGCATTCGGCATTGCTGCCGTCCTCAACATAGGCGCCGGTGTAGGAAAAAACTTCCTCAATATAAACGCCTTCCGCCAAAACGTCGGCGGACTTCAGAAAAGCGTCCGTCGCGGCTTCGGCAGTCGGCGTGTCGGTTTTGTCGTTATTGTTCGGGGTCTTTTTCTCACACCCTGAAACACACAGCGCCAGAAGGAGCAGAACACAGATTGCGGAAAAGAATCCGGCTTTCATCGGAGATCCTCCCTCCTCATTGTGCGGGTCAGCGCGGTCAGGAGCCGAAAACGTTGGTTCCTGCCGTGGGAACGTGGTAGCAGATGTAAAAATCGTCGTTGGACCAGTCGCAGTTGCTGCTTGTGAAGACCGTTTCTCCCCATTCCGGGATCATGATCGGGCAGGAAAACTCCGCAAACGAAATCTCCATCGTGCAGTCGGCGGAAAGGTCGGCGCTCATAGAGAGCTTCTGAAACGCAATATTCGGTTTTACATAATTCTTGGCCATAGAATCTCACCGTTTGCCGTCAAAAATATGAAACCTATCAATACAGCGTAGCTATTATAACACACATGATCCGTTTTTTCAAGATACATATATGAAAAATATATGAATATATATCATCATTTCTGTATATTTTGACCGAGGCCCGTCCCGGAGCTCAGTCATAGAGCAGCGGCAGGTTCACCGTCGTCTGCGGCGCGGGAAGCAGGCGGGCGGAGATCTGCAGGTCGGCCCGCGCGTCGGCGGAATTGATCCTGCCGTCCGCGTTCAGGTCGCCCAGCGCCCGCAGAAGCTTTGTCTCCGGGATGATCTTCGCGGCGGCGCGCAGAAGGAGCCGCGCGTCGGTGGAATTGATCTTTCCGTCGATATTGACGTCGCCGGGCAGGAAGTCGCCGCGTCTGAGAATCGCGTCATTGTTGACGTCGACGCCGATGTGGTCCCACTGGTCGAAGCTGCCGGCAAACCGGACCCGGCCGAGATTGGCGCAGCCGAAGAACGCCCCGTAGCAGCTGCGGAACGCGCCCTTCCCGATTGCCGTGATCCCTTCGCCCAGCACGATCTCCGGCGCGGAAGAGCAGCTGTAAAAGGTGAAGGGCTCCACGACGCCGACGGAGCCGGGCACGTTGATGGTTTTCAGACTGCTGCAGCGGTAAAATGCGTAGGCGCCCAGCGCCGTCAGGGACGCGGGCAGGTCCGCCGCGCTCAGGGCTGTGCAGTCCATAAACGCGTGGTCCTCGATCGTTTGCAGGCTCTGAGGCAGGCGGATCGAGCCGAGGGCTCCGCAGTTGCGGAAGGCGTGTGCGTTGATGGTTTTCAGTCCGTCGGGCAGCGTCGCCTCGGTCATCGCGGCGCAGCCGTAAAAGCAATAGTCGGGAATCTCCGCGACGCCCGCGGGGATCGCGGTTTTTTTCAGCGACGCGCATTCCGCAAAGGCGAATCTGCCCAGCGAGACAAGCCCGGCGGACAGATCTGCGCGCTCCAGGGCGGCGCACTGATAAAAGGCGTGGTTGCCGATGGTTGCGACCCCCTTCGGCAGGACCGCTTCCTTCAGCGCCCCGCAGCCGCGGAAGGCGTGGGAGCAGATCTCTGTGAGCCCCTTGCCGAAGGTCACGGTTTCCAGCGCTTCACAGCAATAGAACGCGTAGTCCCCGATCTTTGCCACGGAATCGCCGATCGTGATCTTCTTCAGGGTCTTCAGCTCATAAAACAGCTTGTCCGGGATCTCGGTGAGGCCGTTTTCGATCACGGCGGCGCGTACCGTCCCCTGTCCCGCCCAGGGGGCGCGGTTGCTGAAGGGGATCGGCCCCTCGCCGCGCAGGGTCAGGGTCCCGTCCGCCGAAAGGGTCCAGGTCAGGTTTTCGCCGAAAACGCCGGAAGCGCCTTCCGCATGGGCGGCGGCGCCGAGGGTGAACAACAGCGCGATCACGCAGATCACAGAGAGTATTTTTTTCATGGTTCGGTCCTCCGGAAATTCAGAAATTCTGTGCGCCGCCGGTCATACGGGCAGCGCGAAGGTATCGGGATGAGACGGGTCGAAGGTTTCGTTCGCCCACATCAGGGTGATGAGTTTTTCGGTCTGCGAGAGGTTTTCGATGCTGTGGGTGTAGCCCGGCAGCATGCGCACCGCCGTGGGGCGCTCGCCGCAGACCCGGTATTCGTAAACCTGTTCCCCGCCGACGCTGCGCTGGCGGATCAGCGCCTCGCCGGAGACGACGATGAACAGCTCCCACTTGCTGTCGTGCCAGTGCTGCCCCTTGGTCACGCCGGGGTTGCTGACGTTGACGGAGAACTGCCCGCAGGAAACGGTTCTGACCAGCTCGGTGAAGCTGCCGCGCGCGTCCTCATGTGCCTCCAGCGGATAAGCCGCCTGTTCGGGCGGTAAAAACGACAGATAGGTCGAATACAGCTTTTTTTGAAAGGAGCCGTCGGGGAGCTCGGGCACCGTGCGCGTTTCCGGCAGCCGGTCAAAGGACCGCAGCGCGTCCGCCAGGTCGCCCAGCCGCACCGTGTGGGCGCCGGGGGCGAAGCAATAGCGTCCGGCCTCGTCGGGCACCGATTCCGCGCCCTCGCAGCGGCAGCGCAGCACGCGCCCCTCAAGAAGGTCCAGCAGCGCCGCCACCAGATCGTCCGCGTACAGAAGCGTCAGAAGGGCGTCCGGGTCGCTGACCGTGATGGGCATCCCCCGGGGGATACGGTAGCAGAAGGTGGCGACCACGCTGTTGTAATCCGGCCGGCTCCACTTGCCGAACAGGTTCGGCAGCCGGAAGACGAAGACCTTCGCGCCGGTCGCCTGCGCGTGGGCGAACACCAGCCGCTCCGCTTCCGCCTTGCTTTCGCCGTAAACGGAGCCGGCGTAGCGGCCCGTCAGGGACGCCTGGATCGAGGAGGACAGCATCACCGGGCAGGCGTTGCCCTGCGCCCGCAGGGTCGAGAGCAGACGCTCTGTAAACCCGACGTTGCCGGCGGTGAACTCGCCCTCTTCCTTCGGGCGGTTGACGCCCGCCAGATGAAAGACGAAATCGCAGTCGGCGCAGAAGCCGGGGAGCAGCGCGGGGTCGGTATCGGCGTCATAGAGATATAATTCCTCAATGCTCAGGCCGGGCCGGGTGCGGTTTTTGCCGTCCCGGATATTGTTCAGCGCTTCGGTGAGGTTCCTGCCCAGGAACCCCTTCGCGCCGGTGATCAGAAGCTTCATTCGGTTTCTCTCCAAACAGTTTTTTTCACGATCCCCGTATAACTCTGGATGAGCCGCACCACCTTCGAGGAAACGTTCCGGTCGGTGTAGTCGGGCACGGGGATCCCGTGGTCTCCCGCCTCGTGCAAGGCCACCGCGGTGCGCACCGCCTGCAGCAGGCCGTCGCCCTCAATGCCGGCGAGCACGAAGCAGCCCTTGTCCAGCGCCTCCGGCCGTTCGGTGGAGGTGCGGATGCTGACGGCCGGGAAGGGATGGCCCGCGGACGTGAAGAAGCTGCTTTCCTCCGGCAGGGTGCCGCTGTCGCTGATCACCGCGAAGGCGTTCATCTGCAGACAGTTGTAGTCGTGGAAGCCCAGCGGCGCGTGGCGGATCACCCGGGGGTCAAGCCGGAAGCCCGTTTCGTCCAGCTTCTTCGCCGAACGGGGATGGCAGGAGTACAGCACCGGCAGGCCGTAGGTTTCCGCCAGCCGGTTGACCGCCGTGAACAGGGATGTAAAACAGCGGTCGTCGTCGATATTCTCCTCCCGGTGGGCGCTCAGCAGGATGTATTTCCCCTTCTCAAGCCCCAGCCGGGCGTGGACGTCGCTGCACTCGATTTTCTCCAGCTGCCCCGCCAGCACCTCCGCCATGGGCGAGCCGGTGACAAACACCCGCTCCGCCGGCAGGCCGCTTGCCAGCAGCCAGTCGCGGGCGCGCTCGGAGTACGCCATGTTTACGTCGGAGACGCAGTCCACAATGCGGCGGTTCGTCTCCTCCGGCAGCCGTTCGTCCCGGCAGCGGTTGCCCGCTTCCATATGAAAGATGGGGATGTGCAGCCGTTTCGCGCCGATCACGCAAAGGCAGCTGTTGGTGTCGCCCAGCACCAGCAGGGCGTCGGGCCGGATCTGCCGCATCAGCGCATAGCTGCGGGAGATGATATTGCCCATACTCTCTCCCAGGTCGCCCCCCGCCGCGTCGAGGCTGACCTCCGGCGGCGCAAGGCCGAGATCCTCAAAAAAGATCCCGTTGAGGTTGTAATCGTAATTCTGCCCGGTATGGCACAGGATCGTATCGAAGCAGGCGCGGCATTTTTTGATGACCGCCGCCAGACGGATGATCTCCGGGCGGGTGCCAACCGTGATCAGCAGCCGGAGCCTGCCGTCGTTCCGAAAAGAAACGTCGTAACTCATGCATTCTCCCTCTCTTCCTCAAAAAGACGGAATTGATTATATAACGCGGTGCGCTCCTGCGCGCCCCGCAGAGCCTCCCGGGCGTACAGCTTCGGGCGTTTGCCCGCCGCCGCGCGGCAAAGGTACCGCGCGCCGTAAAAGCCCCAGCCCACCGGCACGAGGAGTTTGATTTTTTTTGTGACGGGCCATTTCTGGTTGATCATATCCGTCATGACCGCGAAGAACCGCCGCGGCGTGGATTGCGACCGCTTCCCGGCGGTGATCAGATACGCCTCCCGGCTGCGGACGACGTTTTTCTGCCCGAGATTCCCTCCGTCGAGGGCGTCCGCCAGCAGCCCGTCCGCGATTGCCGCGTCCACAGGCTCTGCCGGCGACGCGGGGCAGCCGAGATACCGGGCGCTCAGGTCGGTCAGACACCGGGCGAACCGCCAGAGACCGAGCGTCCGAAGAGGTTCCTCGAATGTCTTCCGCCAGACCTCCTCCGGCATTTTTGCCCGGAATACCGCCCAGTCGCACAGATGCCGCAGCCCGACGCCGCTGTGGGTCAGGTGGTGCGCCGTGTGCAGCAGCAGGATCAGCCCGTGGTGAAAGGGGGCGGGGACGCGCATCGGGCCGAAGGGCGTCTGCCTCAGGACGGACCGGTCGGTCATATCCTCGAAATAAGCGCGGCACCGGTCGCCCGCGGCGCCCTCCGGCACGCCGGGGATGCCGAAATGCAGCTCGTACCGGCAGCCGTCTTTGATATACACATGATGGATCTTATGGCTCAGCTTTTCCGGGGTGAAGCCCTCCGCCGCCAGCAGCGCCTCGGCGCGTTCCAGATCCTGCGGGTCCACATAAAAGTCGATATCGCCCGTCTGCCGCAGCTCCGGATCCGGGTACCACAGGGCGCAGGCATAGCCTTTGATCAGCGTGTGAGGGATCCCCGCGGTTTCCAGCAGCCCGGAGAGGGACGCGTGTGCGCGGTCCAGCCGCAGATTGTCCGAGAGATATTTTTTGATGCTGACCCGGATCTCCTCCCGAAGGTCTGCGGGGTAAGAATCGAGCCGGGTGTTCTTCATCGCAAGCAGGAACACTCCCTGCAGATTCGCCTCCCGTACAAGCTGTCCCGGGTCGTCGGGGAGTTCCGGCAGCGGCCGGTCAAACAGGGCGTTGGCGAGAAGCGCAAGCATGGCGCGCTGCGCGTCGGTCATCGGGGCCGGCATGTCAGTTCATTCCCAGCTGCCGGCGGATATACGGGATTCGCAGCAGCATTTGTTTGACTTCTTCCACGTCCAGACGGACGGTGTTGTCGCTGGTGAATTCCGTCAGCGTATTCCGTCCGGCGTCGCCCTTGGAAAAATAATTGTCGTAATTCAGCGTGCGGTTGTCCGCCGGGACCCGGTAGAAATTGCCCAGATCCTCCGCCCGGGCGCATTCCTCGTTGGTCAGCAGCGTCTCCGCCATTTTTTCGCCGTGGCGGATGCCGATGACGCGGATGCGCTCCTCGTCGGCGCCGAACAGGCCGCAGACCGCCTTTGCAAGAGTCAGGATCGTGCACGCCGGCGCCTTCTGCACGAGGATATCGCCGGTATGCCCTTCGTTGAAGGCGAATTCCACCAGTTCCACCGCCTCTTCCAGCGACATCAGGAACCGGGTCATGTCCGGGTTGGTCACGGTGACGCTCTGGCCGTCCCGGATCTGGTCGATCCACAGCGGCACCACCGAGCCGCGGCTGCACAGCACGTTGCCGTAGCGGGTGCAGCAGATTTTCGTCTGTTCCTCCGGCACGGTGCGGGATTTTGCCGTGGCGACCCGCTCCGAGAGCGCCTTGGTGATGCCCATGGCGTTGATGGGGTAGGCGGCTTTGTCCGTCGATAAGCAGATGACGGACCGGACGCGCTCTTCGATCGCGGCGTTCAGCACGTTGTCAAGGCCGATCACGTTGGTTTTCAGCGCCTCCATCGGGAAAAACTCGCAGGAGGGGACCTGCTTGAGCGCCGCCGCGTGGAAGATATAGTCCACGCCGTGCATCACGTTCTTCACGGACGCGGGCTCCCGGACGTCGCCGATGAAAAAGCGGATCTTGTCGGCGTATTCCGGCATCCGGACCTGATATTCGTGCCGCATGTCGTCCTGTTTCTTTTCATCCCGGGAAAAAATGCGGATCTCGCCGATCTCCGTCGGCAGATATTTGTTCAGAACGGCGTTGCCGAAGGACCCGGTACCGCCCACGATCAAAAGCGTTTTGCCTTTGAATGCTCCCATCTTGTTACCTCCGTTTCAGAAAAAACCGTTTGATCCGTTCCCAGCCGTCGTCCCCGAAAATTTTGCGGAAGAAGCCGCCGAAGATTTTGCGGCGCCGCAGCTTTTGCTCGCGTTTTTTCCTGCGCCGCCAGTTTTCGCGGATCTGCGCCCGGAACTCGTCGGTGACCCAGGACGCGTCGAAATGATGGATGGAGTACGTGTTTTTTGTTTTTCGGACGATCCCGTCCTCAAACGCCTTCGGACAGAAATACTCCGGCGGGAAGACCGTCATGCCGTCAAGCTCCTGATACTGCCCGTTCGCGGTCAGACCGCAGCGTTCGGTCAGAGCGGCGGTGTTCAGATGGGGCGAGGGCGTGCGGTCGTGGGTCCCGTCCGGTTTGATAAAATGCTTGTCCTGATAACTTTCGAGAAGCGCTTTGATCACCGGGTTTCCGGCCTCGGCGCCGAAGCCGAGCCCCAGCGCGACCCAGTTTTCATCCTGATACCCCGCAAAGCCGTCAAGGCTCAGCAGCGGGTCAAAGGACCGGATGATCTCCACGTCCGTGTCGAGGTAGATCCCGCCGTATCTGTATATGATGTCCAGCCGCGCGTAATCCGGCACAAAGCCCCACTTCTGCTCCTCATAGGCCTCTTTCATATAGGGGACCGCGGTGAAATCGTAGTTGGACTCGTTCCACTCGATGATCTCGTAATCAGGGCAGTATTTTTTCCAGCTTTTGATGCACTTTTTCGCGCTCTCCGGCAGCGGGGACCCGCCGACCCAGCAGTAATGGATTTTTTTGGGGATCATTTTCCGTTTCCTCCTATCGGGATCCTGAAACAAAAAAGGGGGGTTACTCAGACGGATGCGTCTGCAGGTATTCCTCATAGGTGATAAAGACGTAATCGTCGGCGGGTTTTACCTGCCCGTTATTGAAAAAGTAGCCGTTCGCGTATGTTTCGTCCGGGCTTGTCAGCCATTCCCGATGCGGGAGCCGGATCAGCTCGATCACGGTTTTTCCCTCGTCAAGCTGCCGCTGCGCGTATGTCATTTTTACGTTGTTCACGCGGCTGACCGAGCGCATGAAGAAGATCAGAACGACAGAAAACGCGACGCCGCAAACGGATGCGCAGACCGTCGTCCCGGGACCCAAAAGAGCCTCCCGGTCATAGAGATGAATCAATAAGACGGACAGAATGCAGGCGGTCAGGAACAGACAGCGCGGCCCCATCACGGTAATGATCAATAATTCGCCGACGGAAGCAAGGCACAACAGAATCAGCCCGCCGCAGAAGCCGCGGCTGACCTTCAGCTGCTCGTTTCTCAGCAGCGCGAACGCGGCGACCAGCAGATACAGGAAAAGAACGATAAAAAAGACGGAGTAGATTTTTTCGGTCAGATCCGGGATATGGAGATCCGTCAAGGGAATGCGTTCCTTGAATTTCCGTTCGCTGATAAAGAAATAAACAACGGAGCACAGAGGCTGTAAAACGAAAACCGCATAGAAAAGGGGCTTTGCCCGCCGCAGACAGGCCGAGGCGCCGGAATATGATTTTGTGATGCGGAGCAGCCCGTAAGAAAGGGCGGTCCATACCGGGAACATCGGAACGAGGGCGTTGAAGCATTCCCTGAGATGCTCGATGAACTGCGCGATGAATTCCGTCAGGGAATCCGCGCCGAGCCCCCGTCCGCGGTACTCGATCATTTTATGGGTGACCTGCATGATTTCCGGCAGGGCGAACATCACGATCGCGCCGGCGCAGGCGCCGATCAGGTAGGCGAGCATCATGCCCTTCGGCTGCTTTTTGCGCACGACAAGCACAAACATTGCGATTGAAATCAGCAGAATAACGCAGGTGAAGTTCTCGGCGAAAAACTGCTGGCTGAAGCCGAGAATTGCAAGAAATACGATTTTCAGGGTTCTGTGACGCACATTGCCCTGAATGTAATACCCCTTCAGAATTGCCAGCGCAAGCAGCCCGAGAAAAACAGGCGGGACGTAATTATAAAATCCATGGCCCCAGAAAAACGCTTCCCGGAGAATGAAATTGCCGAAGCCGAAGAAAAGCGCGAAGCTGAAAGACAGCGTTCTAAGACTCAGCTTCGCCGGCACGGCGGCAAGCAGGGCGATGATCCCCGTAATCACGGCGCTGCGGGTGACAACGTCCAAAGCCTTGTGGGACAGGCAGAAATCCACGAGAAAATTCCCGAGATATCTGCCGTTGCCGAAATACAAAGCCGTCTTCCACAAAGAGCCGATTGTACCGTAATTGGTCATGTAATCGTCATGCGTCCAGACGCAATAATAACTCAGAACGGCAGTCAGAACAAAGATGCCGAGCAAGGCGACCGGAACAACCGGAAATGTCTTCTTTGTTTTTTCCATGGGCGTCTCCTCTCCGACTGACGGCAGCGGTGCTCCGATCAATCGGCGTTCAGTCTTTTTTTAATTCTATGAAGGAACGGATGCGCCGCCCGGAACAGTTTTTTCTCTTCCCGGGCAGTTAAATTGAAGCACCGCGCGTATTGTCTGCGCAGCCGCAGCGCGTTCCGTCCGATTTCGCAGGCAAGCCTCGGATCGTTCAGCTCCTGCCGGACCTTTTCGCAGAGCCACAGCGCTGAGGCGATATATTCCTTTGCGATTTCCCCTTGGATTTCATGAAAGCCCTGCTGTTCGTAGAAGGAGAGCTGCTGCTCCAGCGCCCATAAGAAATCCAGCCGTTTTTCGGAGAACGCGGCGTTCATGGTGCTGCCCGGGGTCGTCCGGTAGAAATACAGCGGCGTGCGCACAACGCAGACGGATCCCGCCGCCGTCAGCCATTGACAGGCGACGGCGTTGTCCTCCATGACTCTGCCCGGCGTGAGGGGATATGCTTCATAAACGCTTTTTTTTAAAAGGCAGGGGAACAGGGTCCAGTAAAAGGAGCTGTCCTGCCGGTATAGTTCCAGCAGCCGGGCCTCGTCGATCTTCAGGACCTCGGTTTCGACCGTTTTCGGCAGAAAGAAATCCTCCGGGGGGTTATCGCCGCTGACCCGCTCGCCGGCAACCGCGCCGACGCCGCCGCGCCGGTATTCGGAAACGAAGGCTTCCAGAAGAAGGGGATGGATCAGATCGTCGCTGTCGATAAAACAGAGCAGATCCGTTTCCGCCTCCGCCGCGCCTTTATTTCTTGCTGCGGA
>CACYHJ010000078.1 GCA_902774165.1 Oscillospiraceae bacterium | reverse complement strand
ATCAATCACGTTGTATTTCAGCGGATCGGTGCGGAAATACACGTGGTCGTGGCCGCTGAAGACCACGTCGATATCCAGCTCGGGCATCAGGGTGACCAGCTGGCTGCGCAGGCCCGCGATATCCGCGTCGTCATAATGGTCGCCGTTGGAGAACGCGGAATGGTGCATGGCGACAAATTTCCAGTCGGCGTCGCTCTGCTGCATATCCGCCGTCAGCCAGTTCAGCTGCTCCTCGGAAAGCTTGCCCTCGTTCCTGCGGTCCGTCTGAAGATCGTTGGTGTTGAGAATCGCAAAGTGGGCGTTGTTGTAATCGAACGAATAGTAAATGCCGCTGTCGGTATACTGGAAGCCGCCCAGGTCCTCGCCGGGGTTGTCGACGCTGTAAAGGCTGCCGTCGTAGCTGATGTTGAAGTTTCTGACGATGGCGTCGCTGCCGAGCGCCTCATGGTTGCCGGAGACCGGCATCAGCGCCGTGTGCAGAAGGCTGTCGGAGGCGCTGTCGAAGAAGGCCTGCCACTGGGTGAAGCTGTCGCCGAAGTCGACGAAGTCGCCGGTGTGGAGCATGAAGCCCGCGTCGGGGAACCGCGCGAAGGCCTGCCGCGCCGTGTTCGCCCAGCCGCTCTCATACAGCGCGGGGGAAGGCGCCTGGGTATCCGTCACATGGAAGAAGGTGAACGCGGAGTCGTCCGCCGCGGAGGTGGTGAAGGAGCCGATATCGCTCCACCAGCCCTTTTCGGCGCTGCCGATCCGGTAGAAGTACTCGGTGCCGGGCTCCAGATCGGAGATATTCACCTTATGGCGCATCGTGGTGACCGTGGAGGGGAACAGGCCGTAAACGCCGATATCCATCGCGTAGATCTCGCGGTCAATCAGTTCCTCCTGCGTATAGATCGCGTCGCCTTCCGTCGCCTCGCCGGTGAACGCCGGCAGGGAGCCGTCCTCGCCCACCGCGTGGATCTCGATATCCGTGTCAATCACGGAGGCTTTCGTCGTCCAGCTCAGGTTGAACTCGGTGGAGCTGTCCGCGCCGAAGGAGGGCGCGACCAGCGACGGGATGCGCATATTCTGCCGGTTGGCCTCCACCTCGACCGGCCCGCTGTAAACGTAAGCGACGTTGTAATCGCCCTTCTCCTGCGGGTCGCTGTCCTGCACGAGGGAGGAAAGCATGGTGGAGAGCTGATAGCCGAAGCCGGAACGAACCTCGGCGGTATAATATTTATTGAACAGATAAGTCTCGACCTCGTCGACGCTCTTGCCGTATTTGTCCAGCACGCCGTAGGAGAGAATCGTGTCCGCAAGGCCCTTGAGGCTGATATTCGTCAGGTCCACGCCCTTGTCGACAACCGTCGCCAGCAGGCCGGAGACCACCGCGATCGGGTCGAGGCCCGGCAGACCGAGCAGCTGCAGCCCCTCGGAGATCACCTGGCCGTAAAGCGCCAGCGTCTCGTCTGTGACGTAATACTCGAAATACTTCTTCACCGCTTCGCCGCTGGCGTATTCACGGATCAGATTGAGCATCTGCCGCGCCTGAGTGGTGTCGAAGCCGACGAAATAGGTGGAGGGGTTGAACAGGATCGAGGAGAACACGTCGTTGATCAGGATCTCGTCAACAAAGGATTCCTTCGCGAAGGTCACCAGCGTATCCACCAGCGTGCCGTCCTCCAGCTTTGCAAGCGCGTCCTGCATAAACGCGTCGTCGGAGATATCCTCGTTGCCGTTGGTAACGTAAAGGATGGCGGAGAGGATCAGGTCGCCCACGGTGCCGCCCTGCTTCGTGCCGCCCACGCCGTAGGGGTTGATGAACTTGGTGCAGGGCTTGTCTGAAACCTGAAGCGCACAGAGCTTGTCGATCAGGCCGTTGAAAAGCTCCAGGGTATGCTCGGGGTCGTCGATGTACTGGTCCACGATCTGACCGGCGAGATCGTCGATCACGCCCATGAAGTTTTCCGCGGTGATGTAGCTCTTGTCGTTCAGACGAAGGCCGCCGTGCAGCAGCTCGTCAAAATATTTCTCGAAGGAAAATTCCGTGCCCTTGTACTCGGAGATCAGATTCTCAACGTAGGCGACAAGGCCGATGCGGGAGATCTGGGAGAGCTCGTTCCTGAGCATGGGATCGAAGATTGTTTTCAGATAATCCGCGGCGCCCTTGCCGTAAACCTCTTTGAAGGACGCGACGCTGAAGGGAGAGTTATAATTTTTGCCGTTGGCGGAGACGCGCTTGGTGTCGTCGCATTCGCGCTTCTCGAAATAGGCGGTGATCGTCCCGTCCGCGCCGGGGGTGATCAGCGTCTGGCGGTACTGGTTGGGATAGTATCCCAGGGAGGCGGTGCCCACGTCGTAAAGGGTCTCGCCGTTGTCGGAGACGACAGAGGCGATATCCGTAATATGGGTGTTGCCGGTGAAGATAAAATGCATGCCCGCGTCGGCAAGGGTCTCGCTGATCTCCTGCCAGCCGTCGGTCAGGAAGCCCGGCAGCACGTAGGCGGAGACGTAGGTCTGCTCGCAGACCGCGCAGTGGGTCATGCCGATGGGGATCTGGCCCGCTTCCTTCGCCTCTTCGATCTGGCCGCAGACCCAATCCAGCAGAGCGCGGCTGACCTTGCCGCCCTTCTCTGCAGCGGCGGCGCCGGAGGCGGTGTTGTCATAGGTATAGGCGGCGGAGTCGATGGCGATCAGACGGTAGCCGTCCGGCAGCTCGACCGCGTAGGAGCAGGCGCCCTCGCCGGCGGAATAATAGCGGCTGATTGCCTCGTCGTAGCCGAACTCGGCGTAGATGCTGCGGAATTCGTCCGCATTGACCGAATCGGCGTATTCCCAGCGGTAAGCGCCGGTCTCTTCGTCTTTGATATACTTCGACGCTTCGGCGTTGTTGATATCGGCGCTGCCGTTGATGACGTAAACGGGAATGCCGGTCTCAGATTCGAAATCCGCCAGCTTCTGCGCGAGCGCGATATGGGCGCTCTTTTCGCCGTTATAGGTCAGATCGCCGGTGATCAGCAGGTATTTCGCGCCCGACTGCCTGACCGAGTCGAGGGCGGAATCGAGGATCCCCTCGATCTGCATCACGCTGGAGGCGCGCACCGCGTCGGAAAAACCGACGTCGCGGCTGCCCATGGACTCCGCGTCAAGATAATGGACGTCGGAGAACGAGGCGAATCTCGCCTGCGCCGCGGCCGTGCCTTCCGCGAAAACGCTGAGGGGCAGAATCGCGAAAACCATGACGGCGGCGATGAAAACAGACAAGGCCCTGAAGGCGGATCGTCTGCCGGATTTCACTTTCATCATCTGAAAAAACAGTCCCTTCGAGTGGATTGACTTTGCAAAAATATATAATTCCACAAATATTCTATCATAGATTATACTGAAAAGAAATCAAAAAGTAAAGTCTTTTCGCGAATCTTACAGTAATTTTCATAAATTATTTTCATTTGTTTTGAAATATTGAATTTGTCGAGGTCAAAGACCTCGACAAATTCATTATTTCCGTGAGATGTTAAACGTTCCCTTTCAGATCGGGCCCACTGTTTACTTTTCACATTTCACAGTTCACTGTTCTCATCAATACCGATCTTTCGCCCTGCGGCGAAAAGCATTCCTCAATCCGGGTTCATTCTGCCCATCAGCTCCACCGGCAGCGGCTCGAAATCGGGCGCGATCGTGAAGATCGGCGCGTCGGGCCGGATCCTGTAATCCCCGTCGGCCGGATTCTCAAACAGCGACGTCATCTGCCCCTTGCGGAACAGGGCGTTGCCGCGGAATTCGCTGAACTGCCGCGCCTTTTCGGCGATCTCGCCGACGGTGCGCCTGCCGGTGACGAACAGATTGTCCGCCACCACGCTGCCTGCGGGATTGGGCACGAAGCCGGGGTTGTCCTGATCGGAGAAATCGTCGCTGAACGCCGCCATCTGCGGGAACGCCTCCCGCCAGGTCTCGCTCTGCCAGGGGGAGGAACGCAGCTGGGTCCACATATTTCCGGTTTCGGAGGAATGCTCCGCGAACCAGCCGCCGTTCGCGCCGTCGATGGCGCGCTGATCGTAGGAAATGCCCCGCTGGCCGCCGGAGAGGATGATATTGTTTCGCACGTCCAGATCCCGTCCGCCGCCCAGATGCAGGGCGAAGCCTGGAATATTCACCAGTAGGTTGCCGAAAATCTTCTGCCCGGAGAGCGCGTCGTCCATATAGATTCCGCAGGGAGTGAAGTCGCCGGAGCCGAGGTCATATATACAATTATATATGATCTCGTTGCCGTAGCTGGTCCAGCTTCTGCCGGCGTAGATCGCGCCCGCGTCGGAGGAGATCAGGCAGACGTCGTGGATCCGGTTATAGGCGATCCGGTGGTTATTGCCGGAATAGGTGATCGCCTCATGGGGAGAATTACAGATTTCGTTGTGTTCGCAGACATTGCCCACGCCGTAAAGGCTCACGGCGGGCTGATAGGTCCGGTAAATCTCGCTCCAGTCGTGGATGAAATTGTTCACCGCCCGGTTGTTTCCGGGGGTCAGCGAGGCCGCGTCGCCGCCGGTGAGGCTGATCCCTCCCCTGCCGGTGCGGGTAATTTCGTTGCAGAGGGCGGCGTTGTCGGTCCCGGACAGCAGCATCGCCGAGCCGGAGACGTTTTTCACAAGGCAGTTCTCCACGGTATTATGCTCGCCGTTGACGGCGATCGCGTTGCCGCGGGTGCCCTTGAAGGTGATGCCCCGCAGGGTGAAATAAGAAATATTGTTCGCCGTCAGCAGCGTCCGGGTGGTCAGGGAAAGGTCGATCCGCGCGTCGGCGAAGTCCTCGGGGGGATAGAGATAAATCACGCCGTTCTCACGGTCGAGATACCATTCGCCCGGCGCGTCCAGCTCCTCCAGCACGTTGAAGAAGTAGTAGGGAGCGCCCTCCTTCGCGCCGTAGAAGGACGCGTAGCGCATGGTCAGCTCCCGCGTTCCGGGATCGTAGGCGCCCACAGGGGTGGAGCCGTCCGCCCAGTCGTATTTCCAGAAGCCCATCATCCACACGTCGTCGAAGGTCTGCCAGCGGGCGATATGCGCGGCGGTTTCCTCATCGGCGCGGAAGGTCTCGCCGGTCGGATCGGCGACGGTCCCCCACGCGGGGTTCGCGGAGCCGTCGGCAAGGAACCGCCCGTCGTTCACCGCCGTGACCTCGCCGGTTTTGACGAAGCCCTCGTCCGGGTACCGGGCGAGAGAGCAGCGGGTATCGTTGACAAACAGCTCGCTGTAAACGGGACCGGTCCCGCCGTCGGAGTACATGGCCGCGTTGTGATAGGTCCCGATGGCGTAGATCTTCCCGTATTCCTCCGCCGTCACGCCGAGGGCGGAGAGATCCGCCGCAAGCACGCGGTTTTTCGCCGCATCGGACAGTCGGGCGAGAACCCCGGGATCCGTCGCTTTCTCAAAAAGCGCGGGAGAAAGGGAAACGCCGCCGTTGAACACGACCTCGCCGTCGCCGTAAGCGCGCCAGACGACGGGGCAGGTTTCCGTTCCGCCGTCTTCGGAGGCAAAGGTCAGGCCGTCCACACGGTATTCGCCCGCCGTCAGCGCAACGGTGATCCCGTCCCTGCCGGTCCTGTCGAGCGCGCGCGCCGCGTCGCGGGCGCGTTCCGGCGTGCGAAAGGGCGCTTCAAAACTGCCGTCCGCGCCGTCGTCGCCGTCCGGGGAAACGTAGAAATCCGCGTCCTCGATCAGGCCGTCGGCCTCGGCGGTGTATTCGCACATCTCGGCCGGAGACGCGGCGGTAAAGGGGAAGCAGCCGCGCACAAGATCGTCCGCCCGGTCCAGCGCCGGGACGGCGGCGGTCAGGAATGCCAGAAGCAGGCTGAAGGCGGAGCGCACCGCGGAGAACGCGCCCTTGAACAGCCCGCCGAAGGCCATATGCCAGAAGTCGCCCTTGAAAAAGGTCGCAAAAGAGCTCAGAACATGCTCCCAGGTGGACATATCATACATCGTTTATCACCTTTATCTTTTTGGTTGCCGGCTGTAAGAATATGTCGAGGCGCAAAGCGCCTCGACATACCAATCACTGAGCAAGTACCTTTTCTCCCAGCCACTTGGCCACGTCGTTCATGACGGTGGCTTTATTGTCCTCGTTGAGGATCTCGTGCCGGTCGCCGGGATAGAGGATCACCTCGGGGTCGATGCCCGCGGTCTCAAGGTCGTCGGCGGCCTTGATGATCCATTTGCCGCTGCCGCCCACGGGATCCTGCGCGCCGGAGATGAAGAGGATCGGCAGGTCCACCGGGATCTTATACGCCCAGTCGGGAGCGCTGATCTTCACCGCCACCGAGGACAGGTCGCGGAAGCCGCCCATGGACAGCGCAAAGCCGCAGTAGGGGTCGTTGCGGTAGTTCTCGCGGTTCTCCACGTTCTTGGAGAGCCACGCGTATTCGTCGTTCTCGCCGGCGAAGTCCTTATTGTAACCCTTGGTCATCATCGAGAACAGGTCGATTTTATGGCTGGCGGGGCCGAACTTCGCGATCATGGATTTCATATAGGGCAGGATGCTGTTCAGCGCGTAGGGCACGCCGCCGGTGCCGCAGAAGATCGCGCCGGAAAGCTCATAGCCGAACACGGTGCAGTACTGCCGCGCCAGCATCGAGCCCATGCTGTGCCCGAACAGGACGTAGGGCTTGCCGGGATACTTTTTCGACATGATGTTGAACAGGATGTGCATATCGTCGATCATGCGCACGTCGCCGTTCTCCTCAGCGATAAAGCCCAGCTCGTCGAAGGTGTTCACGCTTTTGCCGTGGCCCAGGTGGTCGTTGCCCGCGACGACCCAGCCGAGGGAAACAAGGAAGCGGGCGAACTCGTCGTAGCGCTCGATGTGCTCGGCGACGCCGTGGGCGATCTGGAACACGCCGACGGGTTCTTTCTCGTCGTCTTTCCAGATGAGAGTGTGGATCTTGTGGAGCTTGTCGGAGGAATTGAAATAGGCTTCGGTAAGGGTGATTGACATGGTAGGTTCGTCCTTTCTTTTTTTTAAATCTCAAACATATAAACTCTCGTCTCATACGGTCTCAAAATGCATCCGCTCACGTCCTCCTTCGGGTCGTGATAGTTGCAGATCGCGCATTCGCCCTTCGTCAGGTCGTAGCCCTCGGGGGCGCGGAAGGCCATGGTCTTGTCGCAGAAGGAGCAGATCACCAGCATGCGTTTATTCTCATAAGTCCGGTCGTAACAGAACAGCTTGTCGTTCTCGTGGTAATACTCCTCGTAGTCGCCGTAAATGACGATCTCGTTCTCCTTGCGGAATGTCAGCAGCTTTCTGTAGAAATTCAGGATGGAATCCGGGTCGTCCTGCTGCGCCTGCACGTTGATCTCGGTATAATTCGGGTTGATATAGAACCAGGGCTTTTCGGCGGCGGTGAAGCCCGCGTTCTTCTCCGCGCTCCACTGCACCGGGGTGCGGGCGTTGTCGCGGGAGGCGTATTTGGCGAGCTTCATGATGGACTCGTCCTTCACGCCGAATTTGCGGACCATGTTGTAGATATTCTTTGTGGACACGTCCTCATACATGTCGATCTCGGGCAGGCCGATGTTGGTCATGCCGATCTCCTGCCCCTGATAGATGAAGGGCGTGCCGCTCTGGCAGATATACATGACCGCCAGCATCTTGGCGCTCTCCTCCCGGTAGACGAGGCTGCCGTAGCGGTTGATGACGCGGGGCTGGTCGTGGTTCTCGATATACAGGGCGTTCCAGCCCTTGCCGTAAAGCTGCTTCTGCCAGTTGGTATAGACCTTTTTGAGCTTTTTGAGGTTGAACTTCGTGTGGATCCAGCTGACGAACATGCAGTCCGCCTCCATATGCTGGAAGTGGAACATCATGTTCAGCTCCTGCTCGGGCCCCTCG
This sequence comes from Oscillospiraceae bacterium, assembly GCA_902774165.1. Classification (GTDB taxonomy): domain Bacteria; phylum Bacillota; class Clostridia; order Oscillospirales; family Acutalibacteraceae; genus RGIG2774. Next base: position 958 of record CACYHJ010000078.1, on the reverse strand, counting down.
GCGATGTGCTTCAGGGCGCGCTTCGGAGTCATCATGGGCGCCTCGCCCACGGTCATGGCGTCGTACTGCCCCCAGACCTCCTTGAACTCCATCAGGTATTCGTGCAGGTGCGGGCCGTCCATGTAATGCTCCGCGCCGGCCGCCACGGGAAGCGGGAAGCCGTCCGGCAGGCCCTCGCGCTTGGAAATGAAGGTGATCACGTCCTCACGGAAGCCGTCCACGCCCATATCCAGCCAGAAGCGCATAATATCCTTGACTTCCTCGCGGACCTTCGGGTTGTCCATATTCAGATCCGGCTGCGCCTCGGCGAACAGGTGCAGGTACCACTCGCCCCGCTCGGGCACGAATTTCCAGCCCGGCTCGGCGAAGGTGGATTTCCAGTCGTTGGGAGGCAGCTTGTTGTTCATGCGGCCCTTGCGCCAGATATAATAATCCTTATAAGGATTGTCCTCGCCGCCCTTTTTACTCTCAAGGAACCATTTGTGCTGGTCGGACGTATGGTTGACGACCAGATCCATGATCACGCGCAGGCCTCTTTCGTGGGCGCCGTTCAGCACTTCTTTAAAGTCGTCCAGCGTGCCGTATTCCGGCGCGATGTCGCGGTAATCGGCGATGTCGTAGCCGTAATCCTTCTGCGGCGAGACGTAAAGAGGCGAAAACCAGATGGCGTCCACGCCGAGGCTCTTGATATAATCGAGCTTCGAAAGGATGCCCTTCAGGTCGCCGATGCCGTCGCCGTTGCCGTCGCAGAAGCTGCGGGGCCAGACCTGATAGACCGCCATTTCCTTATACCAGGTTTTTTTCATTTCAAAAGCCATGACGAACCTCCGAAAATAATGATACATTTTCATTTTAGCAGTATTTTATAAAAAAGTAAAGAGAAATATGAAAATACTGATTTGTAGGGCTGCTGTGCAGCCCGCAAATCAGTATTTATAATGAAAAATGAATAATGAAT
>CACYHJ010000077.1 GCA_902774165.1 Oscillospiraceae bacterium | reverse complement strand
GTCTCCGCAGGCAACCTGACGGTTGTCAAGGAGAATCTGTGCAAGATGACGGAACAAAGATCAAGCAAGACGCGCATTCGTATTTGTGCGGTGTTGCCTGAGATAAACCGCGGCTTTTTTATCGTTATCCTGCGCAGATTTCAACACCTCGGGGCTCGGGACTCGGGCCTCGGGCCTCGGGACTCGGGGCTCGGGGCTCGGGGCTCGGGGCTCGGGACTCGGAACTCGGGACTCGGGACTCAGTATTTACACATCCTCCGCCCGGTAGGACAGCGTAAATTCCGTGATCGGGAACTCGATCTGCCGATAGACGACGCCGGCGGCGGAGAGCATCCGCTTCGACGCGGTGTTCATCGGCGTGCCGTCGTATTTATCCGAGAGGTAAATGACCTCTTTGATGCCGGTCTGGATGATCGCCTTCGCGCACTCGTTGCAGGGGAACAGCGGCACGTAGATGCGGCAGCCCTCCAGGTCCGCCCCGCGGTTGTTGAGGATCGCGTTCAGCTCCGCGTGGCAGACGTAGGGGTATTTCGTGTCGGTGTCGTCCCCCGTGACGGAAATGCGCGCCCACGGGAATTCGTCGTCGCTGCACCCGCGCGGGAAACCGTTGTACCCCACGGACATGATCTTGTTTTTGTCGCTGACGATGCAGGCGCCCACCTGCGTGTTCGGATCCTTGCTGCGCTTCGCGGAGAGAAGCGCGATGCCCATGAAGTATTCGTCCCAGGAGAGGTAGTCGGTGCGTTTGGTCATTGTTTTCGGTCCTTTCTGTATGTTGGTTGTTGGTTGCTGGTTGCTCGTTGCTGGTTGCTCGTTACCTGTTGTACGAATCCCGAATCACGAATCACGTTGCTCGATGATATTGCCGGATCGCTTTGTCAAGCAATAATATCGGGGAATCTGCCGCGCAGAAAGTATTTGTATTCGGGGCAGTCCGCAGAAGAATCATATTCGTCTTTTATTGTTTTTCGGATCCATTTCCGTTTTTTATTTGTCAAATCGTCGTATCGGACGATCTTGATCCGTTTCTCTTTTTCCGCCAGCAGGATCGCTTCATACTTGTCGGGAACAAACTCTGCGCCTTCTACGGAGACAGGAATCCCGGTTGTCGCCGCATCCGGAATATTCAATTGACAGTCTGAACAGATAATATTTTCGACACTGTAAATATATCCGGATACGCCTTTATATGTTGATCTTATCGCGTCCGGATAATATTCTTCTATCTGCAGGATACCGTTTTCGTCAAATCCGTACGGTCCCCATTTCTTCCAGATTCCATTATAGGAAAATCCTGTCTCTTTGCAATATTTTTCAATGGCGTTACTGAGATAAACCAGAACGTTTTCTCTTTTTTTTGAGAAATAGATCAACGGAATGCCGTGATTTGAAATTCTTGGTTCCATTTGCGCGATTCCGCCTGTCTGAGAAGCGTGAAAGTACATATCCGGACTACCTTTCCGGTTTACGGCTTCATTTTGTTTTGCAGAGCCATTATCAATTTACTGATCATTTTTCCGATCTTATCCAGCTCTCCGAGAATCTGTTCCGATTCTTCCCGTGTAATGTATTTTAATCCAACACAAATCAATACTTGCGTTTCAAGTTCAGCGCACGAACCTCTCGACACCAGTAAAAACCTAATAAATTCTTTATTTGATAATCTTGTCTGTCCTTCCGCTATATTTGACGGAATCGAAACGGCAGCTCTTCTCATCTGACTTACGATACCGAATTTTTCACCGCCGGGAAATCTTTCCGTTATTTCATAAATCCGCAGAACTGTTTCCATTGCTTTCTGCCATACAACAAGATCCTTATAACTGCTCATAATTTTCCCGCTTTATTCTATAAATATATCAAACCAGCAACCAGCAACCAACAACCAGCACCCAGCAACGAACCAACTACTTCCCCACACAAAACTTCGCAAAAATCTCCTCAACAACACTCTCCGTCGCCTTTTCGCCGGTCAATACGGACAGCGCATTGATCGAGGAATCGACGCACACGTTCACCGCGTCGAGGGTCATGCCGGCGGTCTGCGCGTCCAGCGCTTCCTTGACAGATCGCAGTGCGGCGGCGCAGCATTGGTACTGCCGCTCGTTCATCAGCATCGGCGCGGAGGAATCGAAGTTTTCGGTGCCGAGCAGCCGCTCGGTCATTGCCTCGAGCGCTTCCCTGCCCTCGCCGGTCTTCGCCGAAATGATCGCGACGTGTTCAAAATACGGCGTGAGATCCCGTTCCCGCGTGACGGTCTCGATATCCGATTTATTCAGCACGGCGATGCATTTTTTATCTTCGCAGAATCGGATGATCTCCCGGTCCTCTTCGTCCAGCGGCACGGAGGAATCGAACACCGCGAACACCAGCGCCGCGTTTTCGATTCTGTCCTTCGCCCGTTCCACGCCGATCTTTTCCACCTCGTCGTCAGCGCCGCGGATGCCCGCGGTGTCGGACAGGCGCAGCAGCACGTTGCCGAAGGTCACGGTCTCCTCGATGATATCCCGCGTGGTGCCCGCCACGGCGGTGACGATGGATTTCTCCCTGCCGACCAGCAGGTTCATAAACGCGGATTTGCCCACGTTGGGCTTGCCGCAGATCACGGTATCCACGCCCACGGCGACCGCCTGCCCCGCGTCAAAGCGCGCAAGCAGCGCGGAAAGCTCCGTTTCCGCCTTTTTCAGCGTACCGTCGACCTCCGACGCGTCCACGTCGAAAAAGTCGTCCTCGGGATAATCCGTCCATACGGCGAGCGATGCGGACAAATGGATCAGACCGTTTCTGATCTCCGCGACCTTGCCGCTCAGCGCCCCGTCAAGGGTATGCACGGCGGCGGAGAGCGCGTCCCTGCCCCGGGCGGAGATCACGTTCATCACCGATTCCGCCTCGGCAAGGTCCATTTTTCCGTTCAGATATGCGCGTTTGGTGAATTCTCCCGGTCCCGCCGGCTCCGCGCCCGCCGTATATACCGCCCGCAGGACGCGCTGCGCCACGTAAGCGCCGCCGTGGCAGGAGATCTCCGCCACGTCCTCGCCGGTATAGCTTCTCGGCGCGCGGAACACCAGCGTCACCGCCTCGTCCAGCGCCGCGTCCCCGTCGTAAACCTTGCCGAACAGGGCGGAATAGCCCCGCAGGGACGAAAGCTTTTTTCCGCTCACGGAACGGAAAACGCGGTCGGCGACGCCGATCGCATCCTCACCCGATATTCTGATGACGCTCAATCCCCCCGCCCCGGGCGGGGTGGAAATTGCCGCAACGGTGGACATATTTTTTTCTCCCGTGATTTGTGATTCGTGATTCGTGACTCGTGATTCGTGATTCGTGATTGCCGCTGAAAACAGTCCGGCGGACTGTTTTCAGCGGCAACCGACGCGGCTATGCCGCGCGGGTAAAGTCGGGCACACTGTCAGAGCACTCAGCTCCGGGATTCGGGAATCGGAATTCAGAATTCGTGACTCGTGATTCGACCCTGACAACCGGCAACTATCAACTATCAAACAAGCGAACAAGGCGAAGCCGTAACGACTTCGCCTGTTCTGTTCCGTTATTCTTCCGTGTCGTCGCCTTCCGGTTCGTCCTCTTCGGGTTCTTCCCCGTCGGACTCGTCGTCAACGGGACCGTCTTCGATGATCTCTTCTTCTTCGGTCACATCGGAATCGGTCTCGTTCCCGTCGTCGGACGGGAACTCCGTCTCTTCCTCCTCGTCGGCGGGCACTGCAGTGATGTTGGTCACCCGTTCGCCCTCAGCAAGACGCATCACGCGCACGCCCTTCGAGGGACGGTGCACCACGCTGATCTGCGCGGCGGGAATACGGATGATGATGCCGTCGGACGAAATCAGGATGATATCCTCGTCCTCGTGTACGCTCAGGACCGCCGTCACTTTGCCGTAAACGTCGGTACGGTAGTTCTTGAGTCCCAGACCTCCGCGGCTCTGGATCCGGTAATCGCCGTTTTCGCTGAGTCTGCCGTAACCGGTCTCGCTGACGGTGAAGACCTTCGTGTCGTCTGTCAGCACGCAGAAGCCTGCCACGTGGTCGCCCTCTTTGAGCGTGATCGCCTTCACGCCGCGGGCGGTTCTGCCAACGGAACGGGCGTCCTGCTCGTTGAAGGTGATGCTCATACCGTTTTCGGTGCCGACGAGAATATTATCGTTTCCGCTCGTCAGATGCACCCACGCAAGGCTGTCGTCCTCGTCCAGAGACAGGGCGATGATGCCGGTCTTACGGATATGGGCAAAGGAATCCAGGCGAATACGCTTGATCACGCCGTTTCTCGTGACCATGCAGATATACTCGTCCTTCACCTCGTCGGGCACGGTGATGATCGCCGAAACCTTCTCTCCGCCTTCGATGGGCAGGATATTGACGATGTTCATGCCTTTGCTCTGACGGCTGCCCTCGGGGATCTCATAGCCCTTCAGCTTATACGCCTTGCCCTGGGTGGTGAAGATCATCAGCCGCGCGTGGGACGAGGCGGAGAACATGATATCCGTCGCGTCCTCTTCCTTCTGGGTCATACCCTTGACGCCCTTGCCGCCGCGGCGCTGCTGGCGGTAATTCTCCAGAGGCTGACGCTTGATATATCCCATCGCGGTCAGCGTGTAAACGCACTCCTCGCGCGGGATCAGCGACTCGTCGTCCACCTCGCCGGAGACGTTCACGATTTCGGTGCGGCGGTCGTCGCCGTATTTTCTGCGGATCTCCTCCAGCTCGCCGCGGATCACCTCGAGCACCTTCTCGTGAGAGCCGAGAATTTCATGATACTCGTCGATTTTTGCAAGAAGATCGTTCAATTCGTTTTCAAGCTTTTCGCGTTCCAGACCGGTGAGCTGTCCCAAACGCATCTGCACGATGTGCGTCGCCTGAATGTCGTCGAAGCCGAAGCGCTCCATCAGGGCCTCTTTCGCCACGGGAATGCTCTCCGACGCCTTGATCAGCTCGATGATCTCGTCGATATTGTCGATCGCCTTGAGCAGCGCCCGCAGAATGTGGACGCGCTCCTCGGCTTTTTTAAGATAGAACTGCGTCCTGCGGATGATCACGTCGCACTGGTGGTCGATATAGTGGTCGATAATCTGCCGCAGCGTGAGAATCTTCGGCTCGCCGTTCACAAGCGCCAGCAGGATGATGCCGTAGCTGATCTGCAGCTGCGAATAGGAGTACAGCTGGTTCAGAACGAGCTGCGGGTTCGCCTCGCGCTTGAGGTCGATGCAGATGTTCATTCCGTTGCGGTCGGAATAGTCGTTGATATCGCTGATGCCCTCGATGCGCTTCTCCTTGACCAGATCCGCGATATCCTCGATCAGCTTCATCTTGCGGACCTGATAGGGGATCTCGGTGACCTTGATCTGAAATCTGCCGTTCTTTTTTTCAATGATTTCGCATTTGGAGCGCAGCGTGATCTTGCCCCTGCCGGTGCCGTAGGCGGCGCGGATGCCCGCTCTGCCCATGATGGTGCCGCCGGTGGGGAAGTCGGGGCCCTTGACGTGCTCCATCAGATCCTCAAGGGTCGCGTCGGGGTTATCCATCACGCAGAAGATGCCGTCGAGCACCTCGCCCATGTTGTGGAGCGGGATGTTGGTCGCCATTCCCACGGCGATTCCCGTGGAGCCGTTGACGAGGATATTCGGGAACTTCGACGGCAGAACCGTGGGTTCCTTCAGACGGTCGTCGTAGTTGGGCATGAAATCCACGGTCTCTTTGTCGATATCCGTGAGCATTTCAAGCGTGAGTTTTCCCATGCGGGACTCGGTGTATCGGTAAGCCGCGGGCGGGTCGCCGTCGATCGAGCCGAAGTTGCCGTGGCCGTCCACCAGCGGGTACCGCATGGAGAAATCCTGCGCAAGACGCACCATCGCGTCGTAGACGGAGGCGTCGCCGTGGGGGTGATAGCGGCCCAGCACGGAACCGACGGTGTCCGCGCACTTTCTGTAAGCCTTGTCGGGCGACAGGCTGTTTTCATACATCGTATAGAGAATTCTTCTGTGCACGGGCTTCAGGCCGTCGCGCACGTCCGGCAGGGCGCGGGAGGTGATGACCGACATCGAATAGTCGATGCCCGCATTTTTCATCTCGCTGACAATGTCGATATATTTCAGAAGGCCGCCCGCCGCGGTGGTTTCTTCTCTCGGGGTGCCGTTTTCAAAATCCATATTCGCGTTCCCTCCCCGTTAAATATCCAGATTCTGGACGAACTTCGCGTTCTGTTCAATAAACTCGCGCCGCGGCTCGACCTTATCGCCCATCAGGATGGTGACGATCTCGTCCGCCTGCTGCGCGTCCTCAATCGTGACGCGGTACATGATGCGCGCCGCCGGGTCCATCGTGGTCTCCCAGAGCTGAACGGGATCCATTTCACCCAGACCTTTGTAGCGCTGGATGTCGCAGGAGCCCAGCTCCTCCATCAGCGCGTCGCGCTGTTCGTCGGAATAAGCGTAATAGTGCTTTTTACCCTTTGTAAGGCGATACAGAGGCGGCGCGGCAAGATAGACGTAGCCCTGCTCGATCATCGGCCGCATATAACGGAAGAAGAACGTGAGCAGAAGCATTCTGATGTGCGCGCCGTCCACGTCGGCGTCCGCCATGATGACGATTTTATGATAACGCAGCTTCGTCACGTCGAAATCCTCGCCGACGCCGGCGCCCAGCGCCATGACGACCGGCATCAGTTTATCGTTGCCGATCACCTTGTCAAGCCGCGCCTTTTCCACGTTGAGCATCTTGCCCCAAAGCGGCAGGATCGCCTGGATCGCCGGGTTTCTGCCGCCCTTGGCGGAGCCGCCGGCGGAATCTCCCTCAACGATGAACAGCTCGGTGTTCGCGGGGTCCTTATCGGTGCAGTCGGCAAGCTTGCCGGGCAGGGAGTTGCCCTCCAGGGCGGATTTTCTCCGCGCGCTGTCCCGCGCCTTGCGGGCCGCCTCGCGGGCGCGCGCCGCGTCGAGTGCCTTGTTGAAGATTGCGCGGGCGACCGAGGGATTCTCCTCGAAATAGGTCATCATTTTATTATAGAGCATCTGCGATACCAGCGGCGTCATCTCGGTATTGCCCAGCTTGCCCTTGGTCTGCCCCTCAAACTGCGCCTCGGTGAGCTTGACGCTGATCACAACCACCAGCCCCTCGCGCACGTCGTCGCCGGAGAGGTTCGCGTCCTTTTCTTTCAGGATCCCGAATTTTCGTCCGTAATCGTTGAATACGCGGGTCAGGGCGAGCTTAAAGCCCGTTTCATGGGTGCCGCCGTCCGCAGTGCGCACGTTATTGGCAAAGGACAAAATAACGTCTTTATAGCTGTCGTTGTACATCAGCGCGACCTCTGCGCTCTTGTCGCCGCTGACGGTGCTGAAGTGCATCGGCTTTTCGTGCAGGGGCACAAGGCCCTGCGTCTGATGGATAAAGCTCACAAAGCTCGAGATGCCGCCCTCGTAACAGTAAGTCTCTTCGCGGACGTTTTCATCGTCGCGCAGATCGGTCAGCGTCAGCCGCAGGCCCGCATTCAGAAACGCCTGCTCGCGCAGACGCGTCTGCAGCGTGTTATACTCGAACGTCGTGGTCTCCGTAAAAATCTCCGCGTCGGGCTTGAAGCGGATCAGCGTGCCCGTCTCTTCCGATTCGCCGATGATTTTCAGATCGCAGACGGGTTTTCCGCGCTCAAATCTCTGATAATAGACGTTCCCGTTCTGTGAGACCTCGACCTCCAGCCACTCGGAAAGCGCGTTGACGACGGAGGAGCCGACGCCGTGCAGACCGCCGGAGACTTTATATCCGCTGCCGCCGAACTTGCCGCCCGCGTGAAGAACGGTCAGCACGACCGTGACGGCGGGCAGACCCTGCTGCTTGTTGATATCCGTCGGGATGCCGCGCCCGTTGTCGCGCACGGAGATCACGTCGCCCGGAAGAATCTCGGTTTCGATATGCGTGCAGTAGCCGGCAAGCGCCTCGTCGATGGAATTGTCGACGATCTCATAAACGAGATGGTGCAGGCCGTTGACGCCGGTGGTGCCGATATACATACCGGGACGCTTTCGGACCGCCTCAAGCCCCTCGAGCACCTGGATCTGGTCCGCGTCGTATTTTTCAGTGACGACGGTATCCATGACCTCTTCCGCTTCCGGATCGGTTTCCGAAACCTCCTGCGTCAGTTCGAGCGGCTCGGCGTTCAGTTCGTTTTCGTTCATAATCTCACCTTTCCTCTGTGGGTAAAGATCCCGATTCCACGCGCTTTCTGAGCGTCTGCGCGGAGATGGGCGTAATATATACCGTGTTTTCTCGTTTTTCCCGCGGGCTGCAGACGACGAACGACGCCGGCAGGTCGTAGGAAACATTGACAACGTTTTTTTCCTGTTCCGCTTTTCGCAGATACTCTCTTGTTTTCGCTCTGACGGTGGTGCTCTCCAGATCGAAGATCCCGATCACGTCCGCCTGCCGGATTACCGTATCCTGACCGAGATGAAGATACATTTCATTCCCTCCGTGCCGAAAGGAAGCCGCTTCACGGCCCAATCGATTTTTACTCCGTCAATCAACAATCCGTCCGTTTCTGATCTGAAATTTTTTCCCGCTTCCGGCGCGCTCCAGCGCGTCCGGTTCGCAGCAGGTGATGAACACCTGGCGGTCTTTGATGTTGTTGAGGATATAATTCTGCCGGCCCGCGTCCAGCTCGCTCATTACGTCGTCCAGCAGCAGCACCGGGTATTCTCCCGTGACCGACCGCACGATCTCGCCCTCCGCCATTTTGACGGCAAGCGCCGCGGAGCGCTGCTGCCCCTGGGAGCCAAACGCCCGGGCGGAGACGCCGTTGATCCCGATTTCCAGATCGTCCCGGTGCGGACCGGCGGACGTGACTCCCAG
>CACYHJ010000076.1 GCA_902774165.1 Oscillospiraceae bacterium | reverse complement strand
GCAAGCAGATCGGAAAAATCTGTTTGCTTCTTCTCGTCGATTTACGCTTCCTCTGCGGGAATTTTCAGCGGTTCGATCCGCGCGACGGCGCGCAGGATGGCTCGCGCGTCCTTACTGTTGACCTTGCCGTCGAAATTCACGTCGGCGGCCTTCAGGTCGTCCTCATGCTCCAGCCGGTCCAGCGAAGCGGCGTGGCGCATCGCGGTGCGGGCGTCGGCGGAATTGACCTTGCCGTCGTTGTTGACGTCGCCGTAGGCAAAGGGATAACCCAGACGGTCCCACACAAGGTGGATCGAACGGAAATAGCCGTTGCCGTCGGGATTCTGGGCGTATTTATACGCCACGGCGCCGGTTTTGGAATAAGAGGCAAGCACCTCCTGCTCGGCGGCGGGATCGGCCTTCGCCCGGTGGCTGACGTAAATCGTGAACAGCACGTCCTGATCCGGACGGTAGCCGTCCGCCGTTTTCGTCATGCGGAAGCCCATGGCGTAGGAGCCGATGCTCTTGAGCGTATCGGGCACGCGCACGCCGTTCAGCTGCTTGCAGTTGGCGAAGGCGTTGGCGCCCAGGTCCTCAAGGCCCATGCCAAGATCAACGGTTCCGGACAGAGACGCGCAGTCAAAAAAGGCGTTGGCGCCCACCGTACGGAGCTTGTCATACATTACGGATTCGCTTTTGCCCGCGAGCTTCTCCAGCGCCGTGCAGTCATAAAAGGCGCTTTTGCCGATCTCGGTCACGTTTTTGCCGATGACAACGCTTTTGAGCGCCGTACATTTATAAAAGGCGTAATCGTCGATTACCGTTACGGAATCGGGAATGACGACGGATTCGATCTCATTCTTTTCAAACGCGGCGATGCCGACGTTCTTCGCGGTATCCGGCACGCTCACTGCCTTTGCGTCGCCGATGTAATTGACCAGAACGCCGTTGAGGACCACGAAGCCGTTTTTATCGGCCGCCGCGGGGGAATCGATCCATGAGGTGCCGTTGAAGGCGCGGTCGCCGAAGGAGACGATCGACGCGGGCACGCTGACCTGCGTGATCTCCGCGTGAGGCTTCACGCCGTCGCTGCCCACTTTGCCGAAAGCGTTGTCGCCGACGCCGACCACGGGATACCCGCCCAGAGAGGAGGGAAGCTCGATTTTCTCCGCGCCGGAGCCGAGATAGCCGGTAATCACGGCCCCGCCGTCCGCCACCTCATACTCATACATCCCGTCCTCAGCGGCAAACGCCGGGAGCGCGGCGATCTGCAGGAGCAGCGCAAGCACCGCGAGAGCAGCAATCACCGTCAGCATTTTTTTCATATGGAACACCTCTGATCAAAGATTTACCAAATGGATTGTATGGAGAAGCAGTCCGGATTATTCCGCCGAAAGCGGCTCCTGCGCTGTATTTTCCTGGGCGCCGTGGTTCTCCCGAAGAATTTTGACGTCGTTTCTGCTGCAGACGATATCGGCGCTGTCCCGCGCGGATTCAATATGCACCTTCAGCATACCGGTGAGAAGATTGACGTCGGTAACCTTGCCCTTGCCCTCCGGCGTTCTGACCATCGTCCCCACGCGGGGCGTGACGGCGTGCAGCTCCTCATAGGCCGCCTGCTCGAATTTAAAGCAGCACATCAGCTTGCCGCAGGCGCCGCTGATTTTGGTGGGGTTGAGCGAGATGCCCTGCTCCTTGACCATTTTGATGGTGATCTGCTGCATGTCGTTCAAAAACTGGCTGCAGCAGAAGGGCCTGCCGCAGATGCTCAGCCCGCCGAGCTTTTTGCACTCGTCCCGCACGCCGATCTGCCGCAGCTCGATGCGCACGCGGAACTGCCCCGCCAGATCCTTCACCAGCTCGCGAAAATCCACGCGGGTGGGCGCGGTATAGAAAAAGAGGATCTTGCTGTTGTCAAAGGTGTATTCCACGTTGACCAGCTTCATCTCCAGCCCGTGGTTCGCGATCTTGCGCAGGGCGATATCGTAGGCCTTCGCCTCTTTCTCGGCATTTTCCTTCAGCACCTGAAGATCGTCGCTGTCCGCCTTGCGCATCACGGTTTTCAGCGGCCTGACAATCTGATCCTCCGGCACGTCGGCGTTTGCCATGGCGATCTCGCCGCATTCGACGCCGCGCGCGGTTTCGACGATCACCTTATCATTTTTATTGAACACGATCCCGAGCGGGTCAAAATAATAAATCTTGCCCACGTCCCGGAACCGGACTCCGACAACCTCTGCCATAGCTCTTTCCTTTCCTGTTTCACCGGCGGGCGTCCCGCCGATCCGATCGCCGCAGAGCGGCTGTTTCGTTCTTATATTCCCGCCGCCTCCGCAAGACGCGCGCTCAGCAGCGTTAAAAGCAGATTGATATTGGCGTTACGCGCGGCAGCGTCCGCCGCGAACCCGGCCGCCTGCATCATGCGGTACAGCTGTTCGGGGGAACAGGCCGCCGCAAGACGCGCCGCGTCCTCCGACTGCCCGGAAAGCCCTTCCGCCCCGCGCATCATCGCGTCCCGCAGAACCAGCCGGAACTGCTGCGCAAACAAAGAAATCCCGCTGCGGTCCTTGTCCAGCTGCTTCAGCGCGGCCGCCAGCGCAAAGGCGTCTCCCCCGCAGATCGCCGCTGCCGCCTCGGAGCAGACGCCGGCCGCTTTCTGCCGGGTCTTGTCTGAGATATCCGCCTGCGCGGCGCCGAGATTGATCTCATACAGCCGGGACAGCACCGTCGGCAGCAGAGAGGCGCGGCTGTCGGCGCAGAGGATGATATACACGTGCTCCGGCGGCTCCTCGATGATCTTCAGCAGGGAATTCTGCCCGTCGGGACGCAGCTTATCCGCCTCGGGGACGATATAGACCCGCGCGGCGCCCTCCCCCGGCGGCAAAACGCTGGTCTCCCGGATCATCCGCACGTCGTCAAGACGCACCGTCGCGGACTTGCCGCCCGCCTCGGTATACAGGATATCCGGATGGAGATTCTCAGCCGCCTTCCGGCAGTCTCTGCATTTGCCGCAGGGACGCGTCGGGGCGCGGCATTCGATGGCCGCGGCAATATAGACCGCGGTATCCCTGCGCGCCGTCGCCGTCGCTCCGCTGAGGAGAAAACAGTGCGGCATCCGCTCAGAGCGCAGAAGACCGTCCAGCAGCGCCGCCGCGGCGGCGCCGATCTGCTTCAATCCCGGCATGGCAAATCCTCTTCCAGAAGCTTTACGTTGCGGTTGATGACCTTTTCGCCGCGCCAGGCAAAGGCTCTGTCCTCCACGGGGTCGCCGGAGCGGAACACCGGCTTTGCCGTTTCGTAAAACGCCGCGATGGGCGTAACCTGCGCGTTCCGGTTCATCGGGCACACCTTCTGGCAGACGTCGCAGCCCCAGGCGCAGCCGGAATCCGCAAGCATTTCCTTCTCCTCGTCGTTCAGATCGCTCTTGCGCTGGCTGATGTCGGACAGGCACTTGTCCTTTTCAAAGCTCTCGCCCCGCAGAACGCCGCTGGGACAGCGGCGGGCGCATTCCCCGCAGTCGATGCACTGCGCCGGCGCGTCCCGGCCGGGGGTGAGCAGCAGATCGGTGATGATCTCACCGAGAAAGCAGTAGGAACCGTAGGTTTCGTTGATCAGCAGCCCGTTTTTGCCGATCACGCCCAGCCCGGCGCAGGAGGCGGCAAACACCTCGGGCACGGGAGAGACGTCGATAAACGGCTCAAAGACGTTCTGCGGGAACCGCTCCCGCAGCCGGTCCGCGATGCCCCGGAGAAGGTCGCCGGCAATGCGGTGGTAATCCGCGGGCACGGCGTACATGGAGACGTTGGAATTCTCGTAGTACCGCTCGCCGAGAAAATAGGGAAACGCGACCGAGATCACGCTCTTCGCGTTCTGCGGGACCCGCTCCTTCGCGCGGCAGTCGATCAGCCTGTCCCCGATCAGAGAGAAGGAACAGACGCCGAAGGGCAACGATGCGAACACCTCGGAGAGAAACGCGGAGCTCTCCGCGGGAGAATTGGATGCATTCTGATTCATATTTTCGTATAAGCAATCATAAACGGCATGGTAACCACCGCCATCAGCGTGCCGAACGCAACCGCCTGGGAGGCGGCGGCGGTGTCTTTCTCGTATTTCGCGGCAAACATCACCGTATTCGCCGCGGTGGGGGCGGAGGCGGAGATGCCGCAGGCGGTCAGCACCGTCCCGGAAAGCCCCAGCAACCGGTACGCCGTGATCATGATCAGCGGCATGCAGACCTGCTTGAGCAGTAAAATCAGGTAATGCTCTTTCTGGGTAAACAACTTTTTAAAATCGGAATTGGCGATATAAGTGCCGAGGATAATCATGGCCAGCGGGGAGTTCAGACTCCCGATTCCGGAGAGCGCGTCCGCCAGCGGCGCAGGCAGCTTCACGGAAAAGATATACAGCGGCAGGCCGATCAGCACCGCGATCACGCCGGGGTTCAGGATCAGGGATTTCAGGCCCAGCTTCGGCTTTTCCTTCTGATCGTCCGAGGCGGACATGACCCGGATCCCGTAGGTGAACGCGACGATATTATAGGATACCACCGCCGAGGAACAGAGGAACACGCCCTGAGTGCCCACCACCTTTTCCGCAAGGGGCAGACACATATAGCCCATGTTGCCGAAAATGCAGGCGAATTTATATACGCTGCGCCGGTATGCAGGCAGCTTGCGGAAGAAGGGCGCACAGAGCGCCATGCCCACAAAATGGGTGCACATGCCGCAGGCGAGCGCGATAAAGAAATACCGCAGATTCTCGACGGAATATTCCATTTTCAAAAATGAGTTGATAATGACCGACGGCGTCACGGTGTAGAAAATCAGATTCGTTGTCGCCTTGGCGGTTTTCGCGGTATAGAACCCCAGCTTGTCGGCGGCGAAACCGACGCCCGCCAGAAGAAACAGCGTCAGCACCTGTGTGCCGGAGGTCAGCATATTCTGCAGGAACAAAGACGAAGCCTCCATGCGCGCGGCGACGCGTTATGATTCTTTCTGATCGTCGGAGATGTAACGGTTGGAATACTCGTCGGCGATCCGGAACGCTTCCTCGTCGAGGTAACGCGCGGCCGCGGCGGGATCCTCCTGCGCCGGGGCGGGCGCCGCCTGCGGGGCGGGCGCGTCGACGACGATCTCCTTGGGCGTCTCCTTCACGCGCAGGTTGACGGCGTAGGAGAGCAGGAACACAAAGACAAAGATCGCGGCGCCCAGATCGCAGAACTCGATGGGCGCCTCATCCGTCAGATAGGCGCTGCCGGCGAAGAGGTAGACCGCCACGCGGGAAATAAAGATCATCAGCGAGACCGACGCGCCGCACAGGCCCACGCCGTAGGCGAAATGCAGTTTGTCCTTTCCCTCCGCGTCCGCCATGATGCGGGCAAACTCCAGGAAGAAGATCATCAGGCAGGTGGCGGCGATCAGCTCCCAGAACAGCTCGGAAACGGCGATGAAGCTCTGGGCCTTGATAAATCTGCTGACAAGGCGGAACACGTAAAAGCCGACGGGGAAAATCGAAAGGATTCTGACACCCTTGTAGCCCTCTTTGCCGGAAAAATACGAAACGGCAAGCACGATCAGGTACAGCGCGCCCAGCAGCGCGCAGACGGACTCTGCGACCTTCGGCATCGACTGGGTCTCATTCATGAACAATTTCAGGGTGCCCCAGTCCTTTTCCTCATACCGATCGATCAGCTCCGAAAAGTGAACCATTGCGGTGGAGACCAGCGACACGGCGAAGATCACCGCGGAAACGCCGAAGAAGTAATTCCTGCCCTGAAGCGGGCGGCCCTCCGGGATCTTCGCGCTCAGGCGGCTCAGCAGCAGGTAGATCACCGCGCTGACGCCGGCGATGGTGTACAGCACGGGAACGGTGATGCTGTTTTTGACCTCTCGGAAGTAAAACCCGGTGTCCGGCTCAAAAAGATACATCATCTGATAGGAGCGCAGGATCGCCATCACGACCGTAAACAGCCCGAACAGGATCAGGATCATTTTCGGGTCGATGGCCTTGACGCACCCTTTCAGAATCGGCTTTCTCTCTTTTTTCTTCTTCCCGTCCGTTTCCTCCGGGACCACGGTTTCGTTCTCCGGCCCGGCTTCGCCCGCGGACGGGTCTTCCGGCGCCTGCGTCAGGACGGCGGTATCCTTTTCGTTTTCCATATTCATTCGATCCTTTCTTTCTCTGTGCGGCAGCGTCAGCGTTCGTCCTGCGGGATATAGGCGCGCTCGCCGTAGGTTTCGGTTGTTTCGGTGCGGTTCTCGAGCGGGATGTAATCCTGCGGGAGCGCCAGGGATTTATACGCCGGACGGATGATTCTGCCGCTGGTCAGCAGCTCCTCGATCCGGTGGGCGCACCAGCCGGCGGTCCGCGCCACGGTAAACAGCGGGGTGTAAAGGTCCACCGGGATGCGCAGCATCCGGTAGATCAGCCCGGAGTACAGGTCCACGTTGGCGCAGATCTTCTTGGCGGAGCCTTTTTCCGAGGCAAAAACGCCGGGGGTCAGCCGTTCGACGGCACAGAGCAGCTTGAAATCGTCTTCAAAGCCCGTGCCGACGCAGAAATCGCCCGCCTCTTTTTTCAGGATCACGGCGCGGGGGTCGGACAGGGTGTAAACCGCGTGGCCCATGCCGTAGATGAGGCCGGACCGGTCGCCCGCCTCCTTGCGGACCACCTGCTTCAGGAAGTTCGCGATCTCCTCGTCGTCGTCATAATCCCGGATATCGTTTTTCATATATTCCAGCATCTGAATGACCTTGAGGTTCGCGCCGCCGTGCTTCGGCCCCTTCAGCGCGCCGATGCCCGCGGCGATGGCGGAATAGGTATCCGTGCCGGAGGAGGTCAGAACGCGGGTGGCGAAGGCGGAGTTGTTGCCGCCGCCGTGGTCGGCGTGGATCATCAGGCACAGGTCCAGCAGCTTCGCCTCACGGTCGGTAAACTGCTTGTCGTGCCGGATGGAGTTCAGAATGACCTCCGCGGTCCTCTGCTCCGGCTCCACGGGATGGATATACATACTTCTGCGGTAGAAGTTGCGTTTTTTCACCTGATAGATATAGGACATCATCAGCGGCATCTGCGCGATCAGGCGGATCGACTGCCAGAGCACGTTCTCCGGCGAGGTATCGTCGGCGCTCTCGTCGTAGGAATACAGCGCCAGCACGCAGCGGCCCAGCTGGTTCATCACGTCCGCCGAGGGCGAACGCATGATGATATCCTCGATAAAATTGCGGGGCAGCTCCCGGCTCTGGGACAGCAGGTCGCAGAAAACGTCGAGATTCTTGGCTGCGGGCAGCGCGCCGAACAGCAGAAGCCAGATGCACTCCTCGTAGCCGAACCGGTTTTCCGCCTGGCAGCCGCTGACGATCTTGCGCACGTCGACGCCGCGATAGGTCAGCCGTCCCTCCCGGGGCAGCTTTTCACCGTCTTCAATATAATAACCTTCCACCGAGCAGACCTTGGTCAGGCCCGCCATCACGCCGGTGCCGTCGGAATTGCGCAGGCCGCGCTTGACGTTGTAACGGTCGTAAAACGAGATGGGGATCTGGTCGCTCTTTTTTAAATTTTCGCACAGCTTCGTCATGATGTCGTGCGGTAGTGCGGACATTGCCATAATACCAACCCTTTAAACTTATACAAAGTTTATTTTATTACATAAAAAGTCAATTGTCAATGGTAAATTTATCGGACGAAGCGGAAGCGGAAGGCAGGGATCCCCGGCAGTCATAAACCCGATTTTTCCGCATATATATTCCGGTATACGCGAGATTTTCCGTTCCGCGGGATTCTTTCCGAAAAAAACGTGCTCCGTCCGATGCGATTCTTTATGAAAAAATTCATCCTCCTGTTCGCGGCGCTTCTGATGTTTGACGTCGCCGCGCCTTTTCTGCAGACTAAAAAAGAAAAAACGGCGCCTCCCGCCGTCGAAACCACCGCCGCGCCGCAGACCACGGCGGCACTCACCCTGCCCGCCCTGTCGGAGAACGCGTCGCAGGACGACGGCGCGGACCTCGCCCGTTATATCGGCGTCACGGCGGCGCTGATGCCCGCAGAGTACGAGCCGGAGGCGCTGAAGGCCCAGGCGCTGGCGGCGATTACCTACGACAAATACCGGGACGAGACCGGAAGGACGCTGCCCGCGCTCCCCTGCGCCGACGGGGACGCGCTGCGGGAGCAATGGGGCGGCCGGTATGAGGAATATTACAAAAAGTTCAGCGACGCGGTCGGGGACGTCCGCCGCTGCCGGATCACGTATCAGGGGAAGCCGATCCTCGCGCTGAGCTTTCCGCTCTGCGCAGGGCAAACCGAAGACGCAAAAAAGGCGCTGGGCGTCGAGCTGCCGTATCTTGTCCCGGTACCGTCGCCCGGGGACCGACTCGCGCCGGGGCTCACAAGCGAGAAGACGTTTGAATCGTCGGAATTCCGCGCCCTGCTGGGGCTGGACGCCGATGCCCCAGAGACGGTCGGCGTGGAGGAGGCGAGCGAGGCGGGCACGGTGCTTCGGGTCGCCGCCGGCGGGAAAGAATTCACCGGGGCGGAATTCGTCGAAGCGCTGGGACTGGACAGCGCGGCGTTTTCGGTCGGATTCAAAAACGGGAAATACACCGTCTCGGTCACGGGAAAAGGAAATTTTGTCGGCATGAGCCGGTACGGCGCGGACTTCATGGCGCGGCAGGGCGCCGATTTCCGGGAGATCCTGACCCATTACTTCCCCGGGACTGAAATCGAATCCGACGAAAAATAAACAATCAAAAACCGGATCCGATGATAACACAAAGAAAAACAAAGAAAAATAAAACCCGGTTTCGATGAAAAATGCATTCAAGAGGTCATCGGTTCGATCCCGACTATCTCCACCACGAGCCTTGCGCAGTTTTTCGCAAGGCTTTTTCTTTTTTCCGATCCCCGGCAGAAGACTTGTCGCGGCGGACGGGAGGGATCCCGGAATATGATACCGGAAAGGACGGATTTCCATGAGTCAGTTTTCTTCGAATCGGGGCAAAAAACGACTGGCGCTGATCTGCGGCGCCGTCGCGCTGCTGCTGGTCTGCGGCACGATCCTCTTTTCGATCATAATGTCAAAAAATGACGCGGACGCCGACAGATCCGTAACCGTTTCGGAACAGAAATCCGAACGGGAGCAGACAGCAGACCACGGAAGCGCCGACCACCAC
The DNA here is from genome assembly GCA_902774165.1 of Oscillospiraceae bacterium. Taxonomy (GTDB): domain Bacteria; phylum Bacillota; class Clostridia; order Oscillospirales; family Acutalibacteraceae; genus RGIG2774. Next base: position 405 of record CACYHJ010000076.1, on the reverse strand, counting down.
GGAAGCGCCGACCACCACGGAAGCGCCCACCACTACGGAGGCGCCGACCACGACGGAAGCGCCGACCACGACGGAAGCGCCGACCGCCGCCGCTCCGGTCGAAACGAGGAACAGCAGCGCGCGGGATTATGTGCTGAACAACAACACGATGAAGTTCCATTTTCCCGACTGCCGCTCCGTCGACGATATCAAGAAGGAGAACCGGTCGGACGTGACGGACACCAGAGAAAACATCCTCGCAAAAGGCTACTCCCCCTGCGGCAGATGCCACCCGTGACAAACGATCCGGAACAGAAAAAAGGACGGTCCGGAGACCTGACATAAGGAAGTAAAAAATCGACCCACTTGACAGCTTTCAAAATTTGGAAAGTGTCATAGTGGGTTATATTCTTTCAAAGACAAAAA
>CACYHJ010000075.1 GCA_902774165.1 Oscillospiraceae bacterium | reverse complement strand
AAGCCGATATTCATGATCGAACAAACAAATAATTGCAAAAAAGACAACCGCACCGGCATGAAACCTGCCTTTGCGGTTGTCTTTTTCGGTTGGATCACGCGGCGGAACCGGACGCCCTTCTCAGGGGCCGTCGGGGGCTTACAGCTGCCCGTTGAACATATACAGGATCTTTACAAACAGCGATGTGATAACGTCAAGGATTCCGTCAAAAAACTCACGAATCTTATCCATGGTCAAACGTCCTTTCAAATGATCTCACACATATTGTACCATATTAATTATAATATTTCAAGTACGATTCCGATTTTATCCGGCGTCCCGACCGTCGCCGGGGACCAGGCGGAAGGTCCAGCAGAACGCGCCGGTCGGCAGCTCATATTCCGCCTCCGGCTCCGGCCCGCAGGAATGGGAGCCGAGGCCGCGCATTTTATGATCGAGATACAGATACGCGCTCTCCCCCGGTTCCAGCTCGTCGCAGTGGAGCGCCGCCGCCAGGTTTTCAAGGGTGAAATCGTGCAGCGAGAAGGAGAACGCGCCCTCCGCGGTCAGCGCTCCGGCTTCCCCGGACACCGTCACCCGGCGGCAGTCCTCATGATTCCCGGTCTCCTGCGGCACGTCGTAATCAAAGTGCATGGAATGCGCGTCCGCTTCGTAGATGCCGACGGGTGCGTTCGCCTTGCAGTCGGGATAGCTCTCCCCCGGTCCGCGCCCCAGCCAGCGGCAGCGGGTAAAGCCGGCGGGCAGGGCGAACGTCACGCCCACCCGGGGCAGGATCTCCGGCGGCGTTCCGTAGGGCTTCAGATCGACGGTGATCTGAGCCGCGCCGCCGGCGGAAACGCGGGTAACGATCCGGGCGTCAAAGCCCCAGAAATGGCTGTGCGGCAGAAGCTTGCCCCGCGCGGTGACCGTGATCTCCTCCGGCGCGTCGGCAACCGAGACGTCGTAACAGCCGAAGCGCAGCGTGCGCACGAGGCGTTCCTCCCAGTCGTCCTTATGGTTGGGCGGGAAGATGGCGCCGTCGTTGTCCGTCCCGGCGCGGAAGCAGTTGACGCGCATGGGCGCGGCAAGAAGGGTTTTTCCGCCGGAGACGATCCCGGACAAAAGGCCCTCGGTGATCCTGATCTCAAACCCCTCGCCGCGGACCGTCACGTCGGTTCCGTTTTGTTCCACGGTGTGCGGGAAGGGTTTCTTTTCCGGCATGGCATGGGGAAGATCGGCAAGGATCTTCTGCTTATGAGCGACGGTCTCGCCGTCCCGGGTAAAAACGCAGTCGAGGGTGACGAGCCCGGCAAGGCCGTCGGTTCCGACCGGCAGGGGGATGCGCCGCCACGCCCGGGGCTCAAGGCCGTCAAGGTCGACGGTCCCCTCCCGGACGGCGATCCCGTCCACGCTCACCGACCAGTGCATCCGCACGCCGTCAAGGGGCGTGAAATCACAGGTATTTTTTACGCAAACGCCGTCGTTCTCCCAGCGCACATGGACCGGCGAAGAGACCTCGCGCAGCTCGCCCCAGGAGGGCTTCGGCGTGCCGTCTGACGTGTGGTAGCCGTCCAGCGAGAAATTGCGCCAGTGGTACACGTCGCCCGGGAAATCCCCGCCGTAAAGATAGCGGGCTCTGCCGTTTTTGCCCTCCTGATAAAAGCCGTGGCTTTTGAATTCCCAGACGTAGCCGCCGCAGCAGTTCTCATGCTCGTAGACCCAGCTCCAGATATCCTCAAGGCCGCCGGGGCTGTTGCCCATGGCGTGGGCGTATTCCACCATAAGAAGCGGATATTTCGGGTCTTTTTCGGACTCGCGCAGCGTCTTCATGGGCATATAGCCGGTGGGCGCGAACCGCTCGGGCGCGTCGGGACGGCACTCGCTCATATCCTTGATCGGCTTCTTCACGTCCTGACGCGTCAGCCAGTCTGCGCTGCGCACGTTGTTCTCTCCGGTCCCGCACTCGTTGCCCAGCGACCAGATGTTGACGCAGGTTTCGTTTTTGTTGATTTCGTACATGCGCGAAACGCGGTCGAAGAACGCGTCAAACCAGGCTTCATCCTTGTTCAGCGCGCCCTGATCGCCGGTGCATTCCGCGCCGTGGCTCTCGCAGTCCGCCTCGTCCATCACATAAATGCCGAGCTCTGAGCAAAGCTCGTAGAACAGCGGCTGATTGGTATAGTGGCTGCAGCGGATGGCGTTGAGGTTGCAGGATTTGATATCACGCAGCTCCCGTTCGATCTGCCGGGCGGTGATCGCGCGGCCGGTCCGCGCGTTGTTCTCGTGCCGGTTCACGCCCTTGAGCGTGATGGGGCGGCCGTTCATCAGAAGCCTGCAGCCGGAGATCTCACTTTTCGCGATCCCCGCCTTTTTGGTATGCGTTTCGACCGCCGCGCCGTTTTCGAGAATCTCAAGATAGAGCGTATAAAGATACGGCTGCTCCGCGTTCCATTCCGCCGGGTGTTCCAGCGGGAGGAACACCTCGCCGGACTCGGCGATCGGCAGCTCCCTTGCCCCGCAGACCGCGCCGTCCGCGTCGCAGAGGGTGAAGCGAAGAAGCGCGGGCGTATCGCCCACCCGGCAGGAATAACGGACCGTGAAGCCCGACCTGTCCGGCAGGAGCGTGTAATCCCAAAGGGCGTTTTCGCCGGTATAAATCAGCTTGACGCTGCGGAAAATCCCGTTTGCCATCAGCATATCCTGATTTTCAAGATAGGACGCGTCGGAGAAGGAATACACCTTCACCGCCAGCAGGTTGTCGCCGTCCCGCAGCGCGTCGGTCACGTCGAATTCCGCAGGGATGCGGCTGCCCTTGGAGAAGCCGATATAAACGCCGTTGAGCCAGACGAAATAAGCGTTGTCCACGCCGAGGAAACGGAGATAAACGCGGCCCTTCGCTTCCCTTTTCGCCGAAAACGACCGGCGGTACAGCCCTACTGGATTGTCCCGGTGAATATACGGCGGATCGTAAGGGAAGGGATACCGCACATTGGGATAGCAGCAGCTGCCGTACCCGCAGAACTGCCACATGGAGGGCACGGGCAGCACGTCCCACGCGCCGTCGTCCCGGGCGGGATCATAGAAGGGCTCGTCGGTATCCTCCTTAAGGTAAGAGAACTTCCATTCCCCGTCCAGCAGCTGCACCCGGTCGGATTCGGTGAAATTCCGGTGGGTGATCCCGCGCTTCTGCGCCGGGATCAGCAATGTGCGCGCCGGCAGGCGGTTTTCGCCGGTTCTTTTCTGGTTATAGATATATTCTTTCGGATATTTATTTATCGGCTGCATAAGACGATCCTTTTTCCCTTTCGTTTCTCCGCGCCGTCAGCCGACGCTTTCCGCCCAGGCGCGCAGGATCTCGTCGCCGTCCGTCGGCTGAAACAGCTTTGAGGCGACGATGTTGACGTCCCCGGGGATCAGCGGCCGGATCTTCTCCGCGGTTCTGCCGATGTCGCTGCCGCCGGAGGTGGCGAACAGCGCGATCTTCTTGCCGGAAAAATCGTAAAGCTTCAGGAACGTGACAATGATGTTCGGCGCGCTGTAATACCAGATCGGGAAGCCGACGTAAACCACGTCGTATTGGTCCATCTTCGAGATCCTGTTTTTGATGGGCACGTCCTTTTTCCCGATTTTTTCTTTGTTGCACCGCGCCAGCGGGTTGGTCCATTTCAGATCCTTCTCGGAGTAAGGCTGGGTCGGAATGATCTCGGACAGATCCGCCCCGACGGCGGCGGCAAGGCGTTCGGCGACCTTGGCGGTCACGCCGCCCGCGGAAAAGTACGCGACAAGCCGGTTGCTCATGGGAATCCCTCCAAATATTTTTCGTTTCGTTGTCCGCGCTTTGCGGGTTATTGTGCGGTCTTCGTTTACGGTTTACGCCCTTTCTGACGTTATAAGTATTATATCAAATTTCACCTATGTTTGCAACAAGAAATCCCGCGGCGGTCGGGAGAATAGAATTCCACTTGATATTATCCGGAATTTCTGTTACAATGAATCCGGAATCAATTCTATTGATCCTTTTGACAAAAAAACGGACAAAGGACCGAGACGTATGACCGAGATTGAAAAAATCGAATATACCAAACCCTTCATCGACAAGATGGCGCAGGGGATCAATCCCCTCACCGACGCGCCCGCGCCGGAAAACGACCTGATCAACAACGTGCGGATCTCCCGGTGTTTTTTCTACGTTTCCGATCTCCTGCGGCAGGTCATCGAAAACGGCGGGGTCGCCAAAGCGCCGAAGAAGCGGGCGTCGAAGCCGTTCACGCTGACGCCGGAACAGATCGCCGCATACCGCGCGTCGTCGAACTCCCTCTCCCTGAGCCAGTTCGCGAAGGACGTGACCGCGCTCGCCGGCGACGAGAATATGCAGAAGCTGACGTATTACGATTTTATGGACTGGCTCGTTTCCCGGGGGCTGATCAACGAAACCATCGGCCCGGACGGCAAGCCGCAGCGGCTGCCCTCCGAGGACGGAACAAAAATCGGCATCCGCACGGAACACCGGCAGACGCCTTACGGCGACCGGGATTTCGTCGTCTACGACGCGAACGCGCAGCAGTTTCTGCTGGACAACGTCTTTGCCGTGATCGAAATGAAAAACAGGGAAGAATGAGGACGACGCAATGAAAAAAACGCTTACCCTGATCCTTGCGCTGGCGCTTGCCGCCGCCGTCGCCGGCACCGCTCTGGGGCTGGCGCTGGGCTTCGCGAAGCAGCGCGAGGGGAAAATTGCGAGGGAGACCGTGGACCGGGTCGACCTCTCGTTTGAAAATACGGAGCAGACCTTTTCCCTCTCCGACGGGTCGTCGTATGTCGCCGAGATCGAATTCACCGCGGCGAAGACGGAAGCCGATTTCTACGCCATGATCAACGATCTGACCGTCAAAGGCGAAGGGATCGAAAAAACCGAGATTCTCTGTGCGGACGATTCCGCGCGGCAGAATTCGGTCTTCAGCGCCGTCCTGCCCGCAAGCGACGGGAAAGCGCTCCCCATGCACTGGACCGTCCGCGTCTTTTTTACCGCGAAAGCAGCGGGCGGGATCCCCGCGCTGCTGACGGTGGATTTCACCTCCGGCGTCAAGGCCGCCGCGGCACAGCGGCATTTATTCGAGGTCCCGCTGACGTTCATTGTGACGGAGTGAATCAGCGGATAGCCGGCAGCGTGATTCGGGATTGACGCGTTAAAAAAACAGTCCGGTGGACTGTTTTTAGCGGCAACCGCCGAAGCTATGCTTCGCGGGGTGCGGTCGGGCACACATTCGTGATTCGTGCTTCGTAATCCCTCATCTCTCAAACAACCGGCAACCGGCAACCGGCAACGAGCAACCAGAAACCGGCAACGAGCAACCAGCAACGAGCAACCAGCAACCAAAAAAAACAGGCAGCCCGCGCGTCTGCGCGTCCGCCTGTTTTTTTTATTTTCTCAATAAAACGTGGCGACCTTTTCTTCGGGCTCGTTCGTTTTCTGAGCACTCTGGACCACGTAGATCGGGCCTTTTTTGCCGTACAGTCTTGAAAAACGGATGTCGATCTGCGCCCGTACGGTATACCAGACGCCGTTTTCAAAGACAAGGGGATCGTTATACTTCGCCGCCAGCGCGCAGTACTGAATATCCTCAACGCAGCAGGTCATGATGTGCCTGCCCAGGGCGCAGACGTGATCCGGGAATTTCCGGTCCACGGCGGCCAGCGCTTTGAATTCGACGGTTTTCCCTTTATACTTCTTCGGCTCTTCGGTCATATCCCGGTAAAACAGGGCAAAATCCCTGTCTTCGATCCGGACCACCGGCGCCTCCAGGTCAAAGGGCAGCGGATCCTCGATCTCGTCGGGGACCACGGTGCCGTCCTCAAACTCATAGACGATATCGGTCCGGCGGGAAACGCCGCGCACGATCTTATGGAATTCCATCACGTCCGTATTCTTCGGCACACGGTTGAACACGCAGACGTCGGCGTCCTTGATCTTGTCCACCACAAGGCTTCTCATGTTCGCGTTGTAATTCAGGAACGTCCTGCCGTCGATAAAGAACATATCCTGATAGGGGACCCAGCCGTCCGGCATGGCGTCGTACAGGGGCTGAATGAGCCACATGCCGTTATATTCCACCAGCACGCGCTCGCAGCCGCACTCCGCCGCCCAGGCGGCAAGATGCGCTTCCGTGAGGTCCTCGGGGTCGTCGACCACGCGGACAAACGCGTTTTCGGAGGGGAATTTCGCCGTGTCCAGCTCCACCTCGCCCTCTTCACAGATCAGGACAAGGGTCTTCTCTCCGGAATTGAAGCGCGGGTCCTCCATCGTGCCCTGCACGAAGGTCGTTTTGCCGCTCTCCAGAAATCCGGTAAAAATATATACGGGAATCTGCTGCATGATCTACACCTCTCAGGCGCCGAATACCGCCTTGATCTTATCCTCTTTCAGCTGCGCGCCGATCACGCAGAGTCTGCCGATAATGCCGGCGCTGCCGTTTCTGACGTCGATCTCCCCCGGCACGTAATCGAAATGGATCCACGCGCCGTCCTCGCCCTCGACAATGCCTTTCGCGCGAAGCACGTCGCCGTATTCTTCCGCGTCGCCGAAACCGTTCAGGATCTGTGTCAGCTGCTCTTTCGTGAATTTCTTCGTGGTCTCAACGCCCCAGCTGGTAAACACGTCATCCGCATGATGGTGGTGGTGATGCCCGTGCCCGTGATCATGGTCGTGGCAGCCGCAGGTGCAGTCCTCGCCGTGCTCATGGCGGTGATGATGCTCATGTTCCTCGTCGTCATCGTCGTGATCGTGATGATGGTGATGATGCTCATGTTCCTCGTCGTCATCGTCGTGATCGTGATGATGGTGGTGATGCTCATGCTCATCCTCGTCGTCATCGTCGTGATCGTGATGATGGTGATGATGCCCGTGCTCGTCCTCGTCGTCATCGTCGTGATCGTGATGATGGTGATGATGCTCGTGCTCGTCCTCGTCGTCGTGATCGTGATGATGGTGATGATGATGTTCGTGCTCGTCCTCGTCTTCGTCCTGCTCGTTCATCAGGTGCTCGATGGCCGCGTTCAGCGTGTCTTTCCGCTCAACCGCCTCCAGCAGCGTCGCGCCGTCCAGCTTGAAGATGGGCGTGGTCACGATGACAGCCGTCGGGTTCTTTTCCCGCACCAGGGCAACCGCGGTCTGCAGCTTCTCCTCGCTGACGACGTCGGCGTGGCTCATGATAACCGTGCCGGCGTGCTCCACCTGGTCGTTGAAGAACTCGCCGAAGTTTTTCATATACATCTTGCATTTTCCCGCGTCGACCACGGTGGTAAACGCGTTGAGAACGATATTGTCGCTGCCGATATTGCGGACGGCTTTGATCACGTCGGACAGCTTGCCCACGCCGGAGGGTTCGATCAGGATCCGGTCGGGCGCATACTCGCTGAGCACCTTTTTGAGCGCTTCGCCGAAGTCGCCCACCAGACTGCAGCAGATGCAGCCGGAATTCATCTCGGTAATCTCAATGCCCGCTTCCTTGAGGAAACCGCCGTCAATGCCGATCTGACCGAATTCATTCTCGATGATGACCAGCATTTCGCCCTTGTAGGCTTCCTTGACCAGCTTCTTGATGAGCGTGGTTTTGCCGGCTCCCAGAAAGCCCGAAAAAATATCCACTTTGGTTGTCTTTGCCATACATATGCCTCCGTTTCTTTTCAAAGAATGATTATAGCAAATTTCCAAGCGGAATACAAGCGAAAGATGTAAATTTTTATCCGCGCAGGCAACGGCACATTCCGAAAAAAATTTCCCGATTGTTTGCAAAACGGTTTCCCACTGTGCTATAATAGTATTATTGTTTATCATTTTCAACCCGAACGGAGGAATCGGTATGCTTGCCAATTATCACACCCACTGCTCCCACTGCAAACACGCGGAGGGAACGGTGGAGGATTATGTATTGCAGGCCATCAAGCAGCATTTTGACATACTCGGCATGAGCGACCATGTGCCTTATCCCCACCGGGATTTCGGCTATCGCATGGATATGACGGAAATCTGGGACTACATCAACGAAGTGCGGTACGCGCAGCAGCAATACGGCAGACAATTGCAGATTCTGCTGGGTTTCGAAAGTGAATACCTCGCCTCCCAGCGCGCATATTATGAGGAATTGCTGGACGATTACGGTGCGGAATACCTCGTGCTGGGGCAGCATTTCTTTGACTACGATGGAGATTACAAGAATGCCTATTTCATCACGGACACCGCCGACTGCATACGGTACGCCAAGACCGTCGCGGAGGGACTTCACACCGGCTATTATGCCCTGCTCGCCCACCCCGATATCGTGGGCGTCAACCGCCTGCCGTGGGACAGGAATATGGAAGAAATGACCGACATCATCATTGACAGCGCCATAGAATGCGATGTTCCGCTGGAAATCAATGCCAACGGCATCCGGCGCGGTCTGGTCGAAGACAAACTGGGGCTGCATTATATGTATCCGCATTTCAAATTCTGGGAAAAGGTCGCGGAAGCCAAGGTTCCCGCCGTCGTCAGCGCCGACTGCCATGCGCCCTCACTGCTGTATGACAATGACGTCAAACGCGCCAGAGCCTTCGCCGAAGAGATGGGCGTCCGTCTGATTGATGAAATTACATAAGCATTTCCATCGCTTTCCTGAATGAAACGGCGGTGACGGGACACAATAGTGGTGCGGGCGTATTCACGCGCACAAGCCGCGCAAAGCTCCCGCACCGCTGTTTTTCTGTTTTCCGCAAACCCATGTTTCGCGGCGCGGCGGTCTGATCCTCCGCCGCCGCTGCCCGAAACGGCGGGCAAACTTCATCTTTCACACAAGGAGATGACAATATGCTGGATAAAACCTCGCTGATTCTGGTCATTATCGGCGCCCTGAACTGGGGCTCGGTGGGTCTTTTCAAATTCGACTTCGTAGGCTGGCTCTTCGGCGGACAGGC
>CACYHJ010000074.1 GCA_902774165.1 Oscillospiraceae bacterium | reverse complement strand
CCTTGATCCCGCTGAGCTCGACGGCAGATTCATGACGCAATCAGAGGATGGTTCCATGATTTTTCACATGGATTTTGAAATAAGAATTCATGAAACAATAATAAAACTTGATTATTATACTTAAGATATGATAATATATTATACAAAACGTGTCTGAATGGAGTGTTTTCAATGAGAAAAATCGTTTCAATTCTGCTGGCTCTGGTGCTTGCGGTATCCCTGCTCACGTTTGCCCGCGCCGCGGAGCTGTATTCCACCGGCGACGTCAGCGGCGACGGCAAAGTCATGGCAGGGGACGCCCGTCTGGCTCTGCGCGCTTCCGCGAAGTTGGCGGAGCTTACCGATCAGCAGAAAGCGGCGGCGGACGTCGACGGCAACGGAAAGGTGCGTGCCGACGACGCCAGGATGATCCTGCGTGTTTCCGCGAAATTGGAGACGTTCGCCGAAGAGCCCGTCCCTGCGGAGAAAAACGGCGAAGTCGTCATTCTTTTCACCTCCGACATCCATTGCGGCATAGACAAGGGCTTCGGATTGGCCGGGCTTGTTCAGGTCAGGGAAACCCTTGAACAACAGGGCTATACCACCCTGCTTGTCGACGACGGCGACGCCATTCAGGGCGAGAATCTGGGCACGCTCACAAAGGGCGAGGCCATGATCGACCTTATGAACGCCGTTGGCTACGACGTCGCGATCCCCGGAAATCACGAGTTCGACTATTCCACCGACCGTTTTCTGGAGCTTGCCGAAAAAGCAAACCATCAGTATATCAGCTGCAATATAACCAAGAACGGCGAGCACATTTTTGAGCCGTACGTTATCAAAGAGGCTGCCGGCATAAAGATCGGCTTTGTGGGCGTCACCACGCCGCATACGATCACAACGTCCACGCCGGCGTATTTCCAGAACGATGCGGGCGAGTACATCTACGACTTCATGCGCGACGCCGACGGCGAGAGGCTGTATGAAGCCGTACAGACCGCCGTCGACGCCGCCAGGGCGGACGGCGCGGAATATGTATACGTCATGGGACATATGGGCATGGACGCCGTCGACGCTCCGTTTACCTACGCCGACGTCATCTCGCATACAAACGGCATAGACGTATTCCTTGACGGTCACACCCACGATACCGAGCAGGTCGTTATGAAAAATAAGGACGGGCAGGACGTGGTCCGTTCCGCCTGCGGCACAAAGCTCAACTGCATAGGTTATTCCATGATATCACCCAAGGACGGCATAACGGACACAAATATCTGGACCTGGAACAACAGCAAAAGCGCGCCGGAGCTTCTGGGAATCAGAAACGACGTAAGCGCTAAAATAGAAGAGGTCACGGAAGATCTGAACAACCAGCTTGAAAAGGTCGTCGGCAGCACACCCTACGTGCTCACGATATACGACCCGGTCGCCACCGACGATATCGGCAAACCGATACGCATGATCCGCAGGGCTGAGACGAACTTAGGCGATCTGTGCGCCGACGCCGTCCTCGCCGCGACACACGCCGACATCGCCATCGTCAACGGCGGCGGCGTGCGGATGAATATAGAAAAGGGTGATATCACCTACGGGGATATCATAAGCGTATTGCCGTTCGGAAACGAATTGTGCGTTGTAAACGTGACTGGTCAGCAGCTGCTCGACGCGCTTGAATGGGGCTCGAAGGGGGTTCCGGAGCAAAGCGGAGGCTTCCTGCAGGTAGCCGGCATGACTTATGAGATCGACGCGTCCGTCCCCTCCGGCTGTGTTGCGGATGAACACGGGATGATGACCGGCATAGAGGGTGAGCGCCGCGTCAAGAACGTCACGATAGGCGGCAAACCCATCGACCCGGCCGCGACCTATTCCGTCGGCGGCACCAATTATATCCTGATTCAAAACGGCGACGGTTATACCGCGTTTGCCGGCGCCGAGGTGGTGCGCGAGAGAATAATGACCGACAGTCAGGCGCTTATCAGCTATATCGTCGATACGCTCGGCGGCGCTCCCGGCGAGGAATACGCGGAACTGACAGGTCAGGGCAGAATCGTCGTTCATTCGTGACTGTACGGAACCGACTTTTCAGATAAACAGCCATTAATATGAAAAACACCGCACAGCCCGGGCTGTGCGGTGTTTGTGTATCTTACAGGCAATCTGACCGAATACCGAAGCGACAATCCAAAAACAGAGAAAGGCGCGCGTTCAGTTGGCGACGTACATCTGCCGGTAGGGGTTCCCGCTGTCGGGAGTGACGACGGTGAACGGGGCGTTCATCAGCCCGTCGGGGTCGATCCCGAACACGCCGCAGTATTCCGACAGCATTTCCCGGATCTCCCCGAGCTCTTCCTGCGTCGCCGGCCGCGCGGTGACCTGCGGGGGGAACGTCACGCCCTTGCAGTCCGACCGCAGGATCATCCTGCCGCCGTGCATCCCCGTGCAGGGGAAGTTGCCCACGATCTTCTTTTTCGATTCTCCGAGACCCAGCACGACGATGGTTCCGCCCGCCTGATATTCGCCCAGAAAGCTGCCCGCCGCGCCGCCGATGACCATCAGCGGCTTTTTTTCTTTATAGGCTTTCATGTGGATCCCCGCCCGGTAACCCGCGTCGCCCCGGACGTAGATCTTTCCGCCCCGCATGGCGTAGCCCGCCGCGTCGCCCACGCTGCCGTGGACGGTGATTTTTCCGGCGTTCATGGTGTCGCCCACCGCGTCCTGCGCGTTGCCTCGCACGGTGATCTGCGCGCCGTTGAGGTAAGCCCCCAGCGCGTTGCCCGGCACGCCCTCCACGGTAATATTCTTTTCCGCCATGCCCGCGCCGAGAAACCGCTGCCCGAGACAGCCGGTCACGGCGCAGTCCTTCTCCGCCGCCCGCAGCGCCTCGTTCAGCGCTCTGTGGTCAAGCGTTCCCGCATCGATGCGCGTCATGATACTGCACCTCCGAATTTGATTTTTCGTTCCGCAGCAGGGAACGCCGCCGTGGTCGCCCCGGTCTTCAGAAGCTCGAAGTCCAGCTCCGCGAGCGGTGTTTTTTCACGGATCAGCGCGGTGTAGATCCCCGCCCGCTCGAATCCGCCGATCAGCATAAAGCCCTTCAGCAGACCGTCCTTCACATAAAGGCGGCGGATATGCCCGTCGTCCTTTTCTTCATACGCTTCGCCGTCGTAGCTCCCGGCGGTCATGGCGTGCAGACCGAAAAAGCCCACGGAATTCATGGGGATCGCGTTGTCGAACACCGCGTTTCCGCCCGCCATATTCACGCCCGCGGCATGTCCCTGCAGATATGCGTTTGGCATCAGCGCCATGATTTTCCGCGTCCCGCAGGAGATATCCACGCTCTCGGTGCAGTCCCCGGCGGCGTAAACATCCGCAAGGGATGTCCGCATTTTTTCATCCACGGCGATCCCTCTGCCGACCTCGCCGCCCGCGTTTTTTACAAGCGCCGTGTTTGCCCGCACGCCCACGCAGAGCACGAGAAGATCAAATTCGACCCGGCTGCCGCCGCGCATCACCGCCGCGTTGCCTTCGAACCGCGCCGCGCTGTCGCCCAGAAGGAAGCGGATCCCGTTCGCCTCAAGGCGCCGCTGCATCAGCGCCGCGCATTCCGCGTCCAGCACGCTGGAGAGCACCCGGTCCGCAAGATCGCAGACCGTGATCTCCCCGACGCTGCCGGCAAGGCCCTCGGCGCATTTAAGCCCGATCAGCCCCGCGCCGACGATCAGCACGCGGGAAGTCTGTCCGGCCGCCTGTTTCAGCGCCATCGCGTCGTCCAGCGTCATAAATGAGAATTTGTTTGCAACCGTTTCCAGCCCCTCAAAGGGCGGCACAAAGGGCGACGAGCCGGTCGCGACGCAGAGCGCGTCGTAAGCAAGCTGCGTTTCGTCGTCGAGCGTTACCGCATGCGTTTCCGGGTCGATGGAAACCGCCCTTCTGCCGTAAAGCACCCGGCAGCCGTTTTTCTCATAGAAATCCGCGCCGCGGTAATTCATATGGGGAAGATCCGTCTTCCCCTCCAGATAATAGGAGATCAGCGGCCTGCCGTAGACCGGATGCTTTTCCTCGGAGATCACGACGATCTCTCCCGCCGCGTCGACGGAGCGGATCCCTTCGATGCAGCCCGCCGCCGCCGCGCCGTTGCCGGCGATCACGTATCGTTTCATGCGTCCCCGCCCCTTTCTTCATAAACGATCGCCCGGTTCGGGCAGCCCGTTACGCAAGCCGGCGCGCCGCAGGAATTTTGCAGGCAGAGCTCGCATTTCTGCATCACGCCGTCCTCGCCCGGGGTCAGCGCCCCGTAGGGGCAGACCAGCACGCAGGTCAGGCACCCGACGCATTTGTCCCGGTCGATCCGCACCACGCCGTCGGTCTTCGAGATCGCGCCGGCGATACAGCTTTTCAGGCAGATCGGGTCGTCGCAGTGGCGGCAGGAGACCGCGAAGGTGATTCGTTCGTTTCCCTCCACGTGGATGCGCGGATAGATTCTTTTGCCCTTGAGCGCCAGCGCCATATCGCTCTTGCCGGAATTCGCGAAGGCGCAGTTGTATTCGCACAGGCGGCACCCCAGGCACCATTCCTCGTTCACATAAACCCGTTTCATAACTCATTCCCCCGCGTGGGAGATCCCCAGGATCTCCAGTTCTTTTTCCGTCATGCCGATTCCCCGCAGCATCAGCCGGTTGCCCCGCAGCGCCTCGATGGAATTGATGCCCATACCGCCCATCAGCTCCTTGATCTCATGCCGCCAGGCGTTCATCAGGTTTACAAGCCGCTCGCTGCCGATTTCGGGATTCAGCCGCTTCACCAGATCCGGCCGCTGGGTCGCAATGCCCCAGTTGCACCTGCCGCTCTGACAGGTGCGGCAGAGATGGCAGCCCAGCGCCAGCAGCGCCGCGGTGGCGATATAACAGGCGTCCGCGCCCAGCGCCACGGCCTTGACCACGTCCGATGCGCTGCGGATGGAGCCGCCGACCACCAGCGAGACGTTGTTGCGGATGCCCTCGTCGCGCAGACGCTGATCCACTGCCGCCAGCGCAAGCTCGATGGGAATGCCCACGTTGTCGCGGATGCGCGTGGGCGCCGCGCCGGTGCCGCCCCGGAAGCCGTCGATGGCGATCACGTCCGCGCCGCTGCGGGCGATCCCGCTGGCGATGGCGGCGATATTGTGCACCGCCGCTACCTTGACGATCACGGGCTTTTTGTAATCCGTCGCTTCCTTCAGGGAGAAGACGAGCTGGCGCAGGTCTTCGATGGAATAAATATCATGGTGCGGGGCGGGGGAGATCGCGTCGGACCCCTCGGGGATCATGCGGGTGCGCGACACGTCGCCCACGATCTTCGCGCCGGGCAGATGCCCGCCGATGCCGGGCTTTGCGCCCTGGCCCATTTTGATTTCGATCGCCGCGCCGGCCTCCAGGTATTTTTCATGCACGCCGAAGCGGCCGCTTGCCACCTGCACCACCGTGTTTTCGCCGTAGCGGTAAAAATCCTCGTGCAGGCCGCCCTCGCCGGTGTTGTAGAGGATCCCCAGCGCCTGCGCCGCGCGGGCGAGGGACGCGTGGGCGTTGTAGCTGATGGAGCCGTAGCTCATCGCCGAGAACATCACCGGCATGGAGAGCTCGATCTGCGGCGGCAGGTCGGTCTTCAGCGTCCCGTCTGCGTTCCGTTCGATTCTGTCGGGCTTTTTGCCTAAGAACACCCGCGTTTCCATCGGCTCCCGCAGCGGGTCGATGGGCGGGTTGGTCACCTGCGAGGCGTTGATCAGGATCTTATCCCAATACACCGGCAGGGGCTTCGGGTTGCCCATGGAGGACAGCAGCACGCCGCCGCTGCCCGCCTGCTTGTAGATTTCACGGATCGTGTCGTTCTGCCAGTTGGCGTTCTCCCGCAACACGCAGTCGCTTTTCACGATCTTCAGCGCCCGGGTGGGACAGAGGGAGACGCAGCGCTGGCAGTTGACGCATTTCGCCTCGTCGCTGACCATCACGCCCCGCTCCGGGGAATACGAATGCACCTCGTTGGCGCACTGCCGCTCGCAGACCCGGCAGGCGACGCAGCGGTTTTCGTTGCGCACCACCTCAAATTCCGGGTAGATAAAATCCACGCTCATACCTCGACGCCCTCCTTTACCCGAACGATCACCGGCTCGCCGCCGGCGGGAGCCCAGATGTTTTCCGCGTCGGGTTCCATCACGCGGATCGCCGCCTCCTCGCTGGCGATATAGACCTTTTCGCCCTTTTCGCCCACCACCATGCTGCGCAGCTTCAGCCGGTCGTTCAGCGCCATCAGGCCGCCGGTAAAGCCGAGAATGATCGAAAACGGTCCCGTCACGAGAAGGCCCGGGAACACGGTGCGCAGAAACGCGTAACGCTCTTTCAGCGCCGGATCCTTCTGCGCCTCGATGGTGCTCCAGAAGGGCGCGGCGATCACGTTGGCGGCCTCTTTCAGCGTCAGTCCCTGTACCCGCACAAGATAATCCATCATATAGGTGATGACCTCGGTATCGGTCTGCAGGGAGCATTTATAACCGTACATCTCGATAAACCGGCGGTTCGCGTCGTAAGAAGAGATCTCGCCGTTATGCACCACAGAGTAATCCAGCAGCGTGAAGGGATGCGCGCCGCCCCACCAGCCGGGGGTGTTGGTCGGGTATCTGCCGTGGGCGGTCCACGCGTAGCCGCCGTATTCCTCCAGCCGGTAGAAGGCGCCCACGTCCTCCGGATAACCTACCGCCTTGAACGCGCCCATATGCGCAGCTCCGACTGCAGCGGCGCGGCAAAATAACGCCAGATGATCGGCTCGTCGGTGATGGCGGGCGTCTTGCGGGTGGGAATGATCTCCGACTGTACGATCTCGAACCGCTCCTTGAGAAACGCCTCGCATTCCTTGCGCGTCGCGCGGGAATCAAAGAAAAAGTGAAACGCGTAGAAATCCTTATATTCCGGATAGATGCCGTAACCGGCGAAGCCGCCGCCCAGGCCGTTGGACCGCTCGTGCATGGGGACCATGGCGTCCGCGACGCAGCTGCCGCTCATCCGCTCGCCGTCCCGGGCGATCACCGCCGCCACGGCGCAGCCGGAGGGGATGCGCACCTGACCTTCTTTTTTCATTGCCGATCAGTTCCTTTCGTCTGAAAGCGTCCCGGAGGCGCTTCCGTTCTGTTTCGCCGGAGTCGGCGAATCATCAAAATAAAAAGAAAAGACGCCCATCCCGCGGGGGATGAACGTCTTTGTCCATTTGCGCTCATTATATTCCGTCCGCTCCGATTTGTCAAGAGAAATTTTTGAATTTGGGGCTTGACAAACAGATCGGACGGTTGTATAATGCGGATTGTAAGGCAACGGGGTCTTCGGGCGAAAGCTCGAAGACCTTTCTTTTTTTGCTTTACCACACCATGCGAAGACAAAGGCGTCTTTTTATGCCCCGCGGGGCGGAAAAGGCGCTTTTTCTCTTTTGCAGACAAAGGAAAGAGGTATTTTTTATGAAAACGGTTCCTTCTTATTTCGGCTCGCTGGTCTTCGACGACCGGGTGATGAAAGCGAATCTCTCCGCGGACGTTTACCGCTCGCTGCGCAAGACCATCGACGTGGGCAAGCCGCTGGATCTCGGCGTCGCCAACGCCGTGGCGGAGGCCATGAAGGCCTGGGCGGTGGAGCAGGGCGCGACTCATTTCACCCACTGGTTTCAGCCGCTGACCGGCATCACCGCCGAGAAGCACGACAGCTTTATTTCTCCCTCGCCCGACGGCGGCGTCATTATGGAATTCTCCGGCAAGGAGCTGATCAAGGGCGAGCCGGACGCGTCCTCCTTCCCCTCCGGCGGCCTGCGCGCCACCTTCGAGGCGCGGGGATATACCGCCTGGGACCCCACCTCCTACGCGTTCATCAAAGGCAAAACCCTTTGCATCCCCACCGCGTTCTGCTCTTACGGAGGTCACGCGCTGGATAAAAAAACGCCGCTGCTGCGCTCCATGGAGGCGCTGAACAAACAGGCGCTGCGCATCCTGCGGCTGTTCGGCAATACAAAAGCGAAATATATCCGTTCCTCCGTCGGGCCGGAGCAGGAATATTTTCTTATCACAAAAGAGATGTACGATCAGCGCCCGGACCTGCGCTTCACCGGCAGGACCCTGTTCGGCGCGAAGCCCCCGAAGGGGCAGGAGCTGGACGACCACTACTTCGGCGTGATCAAGCCCCGGGTCGCCGCCTTTATGGAGGAGCTGAACGAGGAGCTGTGGAAGCTGGGCATTCTCGCGAAGACCGAGCACAACGAGGTCGCCCCCGCCCAGCACGAGCTGGCGCCGATCTACACCACAACGAATATCGCCGTGGATCAGAATCAGCTGACCATGGAGATCATGCAGAAGGTGGCGTCGAAGCACGGGCTTGTGTGCCTGCTGCACGAAAAGCCCTTCGCCGGCGTCAACGGCAGCGGCAAGCACAACAACTGGTCCATCGCCACGGACGCGGGGCAGAACCTGCTTTCCCCCGGCGAGACGCCCTATGAGAACGCCCAGTTCCTGCTGTTCCTGTGCGCGGTGATCAAGGCGGTGGACGATTATCAGGATCTGCTGCGCATCTCCGTCGCCACCGCGGGCAACGATCACCGTCTGGGCGCCAACGAAGCGCCGCCTGCCGTGATTTCCATGTTCCTGGGCGACGAGCTGAACGGCGTGCTGGAAGCCATTGAAACCGACGCGCCGTATCAGGGCGCGGAGAAAATACAGATGAAGCTGGGCGTCGACGTGCTGCCGAAGTTCAACCGGGACACCACCGACCGCAACCGCACCTCGCCCTTCGCTTTCACCGGCAACAAGTTTGAATTCCGCATGGTGGGCTCTTCCGACAGCATCGCCTGCGCCAACATCATGCTCAACAGCGCCGTGGCGGAAAGCCTGAAAATCTACGCCGACCGTCTCGAGGGCAGCGCGGACTTTGAGAGCGACCTGCACGAGATGATCCGCAAGACGATCCGCGACCACAAGCATATCATCTTCAACGGCAACGGCTACGACGACAGCTGGATCGAGGAAGCCACCGAAAAACGGGGCCTTATGAACCTGCGCACCACGCCGGACGCGATCCCGCACATCCTTGATAAAAAGAACGTGGATATGCTCACGTCGCACGGCGTGTTCACCGAGGCGGAGATCCGATCCCGTTATGAGATCACACTGGAGAACTACTGCAAGACCGTGACGATCGAGGCGAACACCATGGCGGATATGGCGCGCACGCTGATCGCCCCGGCGGTGGAGGCCTTCGCCGCCGATACCGCCCAGTCCGCGCTGCGCAAGCAGAAGCTGGTTGACGGCCTTGCCTGCGGGTACGAAACGAAGCTGGTCGCGAAGCTCTCCGCCCTGACCGACGGCATCGACGAGGCCGCAGACGCGCTGGAGCAGTCGATCGCCGCTCTTGCGGGCGCGAAGGATATCGGCGAGGAATCCGCCATGATCCGGGACGATCTTTTAGACAAAATGGCGGCGCTGCGCAAGGTCTGCGACGAGGCGGAGCCGCTGACGGCGAAGAAATACTGGCCGTATCCGAGCTACGCGGACCTGCTGTTCGGCGTGAAGTAATCTCAGCATATAACCGTCGGCGGGGCGCCCCTCCGACAAAACTTCATCAACATACGTCCCGTCGGCGGTTATTTTTGTTGCCGGTTGTTAGTTGCTGGTTGCTGGTTGTTAGTTGCTAGTTGCCGGTTGTTGGTTGCTGGTTGCTGGTTGTTAGTTGCCGGTTGCCGGTTGTTAGTTGCCGGTTGTTGGTTGTTAGTTGCCGGTTGTTGGTTGCCGGTTGTTAATCGGCGGTCGGCGGCTGAGGGACATATTCGGCGGGAAACGCGACAAAGAGAGAGAATAAAGGAAAAGGGGAAATTTAAGATGAGTACAGACAGTATTATAGAGCTTGTCCGGGAAACCGCAGGCTCCCAGATCTTTGCGGTCTGGTTTCTGATCGG
The DNA here is from genome assembly GCA_902774165.1 of Oscillospiraceae bacterium. Classification (GTDB taxonomy): domain Bacteria; phylum Bacillota; class Clostridia; order Oscillospirales; family Acutalibacteraceae; genus RGIG2774. The sequence continues at coordinate 5,733 of CACYHJ010000074.1, read as the reverse complement.
CGCGGCGCTGGTCTTCTGGATGCAGGCGGGCTTCGCCATGGTGGAGGCGGGCTTTACCCGCGCGAAAAACACCGGCAACATCATCATGAAAAACCTGATGGACTTCTGCATCGGCACAGTGGTGTTCATCGTGATCGGCTTCAGCCTTCTGATGGGCGAGGATCTGGTCGGTCTGATCGGCATGCCGGGCTTCGACCTGTTCACCGCGTATGAAAGCTTTGATTTTTCAAGCTTCGTGTTCAACCTCGTGTTCTGCGCGACGACCGCGACCATCGTCTCCGGCGCCATGGCGGAACGCACGAAGTTTTTATCCTACTGCATTTATTCCGGTGTGATCTCGGCGCTGATCTACCCGATCGAGGCGCACTGGATCTGGGGCGGCGGCTGGCTCAGTCAGCTCGGCTTCCACGATTTCGCCGGCTCCTGCGCGATCCACATGGTCGGCGGCATCTCCGCGCTGATCGGCGCGAAGATCTTAGGGCCCCGCATCGGCAAATTCAATCAGGACAAGGATGGAAAGGTAACGAAGGTCAACGCCTTCCCCGGGCACAGCATCGCGCTGGGCGCGCTGGGCGTGTTCATCCTGTGGCTCGGCTGGTACGGCTTCAACGGCGCCGCTGCGACGACCGTGCCGCAGCTGGGCTCGGTATTTCTTACCACAACGGTCTCCCCGGCGATCGCGACCGTCGTCTGCATGGTCTTCACCTGGGTCAAATACGGCAAGCCCGACGTTTCCATGTGTCTGAACGCCTCCCTGGCGGGCCTTGTGGCGATCACCGCCCCCTGCGACGTGACGGACTGCTTCGGAGCTGTCTGCATCGGCGCAGTTTCGGGACTTCTCGTCGTGTTCGGCGTGTGGCTGCTCGACTATAAGCTGCACATCGACGATCCCGTCGGCGCGGTGGCGGTCCACTGCATGAACGGGATCTGGGGCACGCTCTCGGTCGGTCTGTTCGCGACGGACAAAGCGCCCGGCTACTCGATCGCCGACAGCGCCGGCAACACCCTGACGGGGCTGTTCTACGGCGGCGGGCTCAGGCTGCTCGGTCTGCAGCTTCTCGGTTTTGTTTCGGTCGCCGCGTGGACTGCCGTCACGATCACATTAACTTTTATTCTTATCAAAAAGATCGTCGGTCTGCGCGCGTCAAGAGAAGAGGAGCTGATCGGCCTTGACAGGACAGAACACGGCCTGCCCTCCGCCTACGCTGGCTTCTCGATGCTGCCCGAAACGATCGACGAGGGCGCTTCTCCCGTCGTCGTCAGCGGCGACGCGCCTGTCGCGGAAGCGATCCCGGTCAGGAAGGTGCCGGCCTTTGAGGAAGGCGTGCCGAAATTCACCAAGATCGAGATCGTCTGCAAGGAAGCGCGGCTCGAATCTCTCAAGACCGCGATGCTGAACATCGGCATTACAGGCATGACCGTCACCCACGTGCTCGGCTGCGGCGCGCAGAAAGGCAAGCCCGAGTATTACCGCGGCGTTCAGGTCGAGGCGACGCTGCTGCCGAAGGTGCAGGTCGATATCGTCGTCAGCAAGGTGCCCGTGCGCACGGTGATCGAGACGGCGAAAAAGGTGCTCTATACCGGCCATATCGGCGACGGCAAGATCTTTGTTTATGACGTGGAGAACGTGGTCAAGGTCCGTACCGGCGAGGAGGGCTACGACGCGCTGCAGGACGTGGAATAATCAATCGTTATCATTTTCTGTCGGCGCCGTATTCCGCGGCGTCGGCAGTTTGGATTTGTTGAAAGAGGTCGTTTTTTATGTGTTCTGTAATCGGATATTGCGGCGAATGCGCCGACCGCGACGCGTTTGAGAAGGGCTTTGCGCGGACGAAATCAAGAGGCCCGGACGATACGCGCCTGACGGCTGCGGGCAGGGGGCTGTTCGGCTTTCACCGGCTGTCCATTATGGGTCTGCACCCCGAAGGGATGCAGCCGTTTGAGCTTGGCGGCTGCCTCGCGATCTGCAACGGCGAGCTTTACGGCTTTGAGAAAACGCGCGAACAGCTCAGAAAGAAGGGCTATGCCTTTCAGAGCGACAGCGACTGCGAGATCCTGCTGCCCCTCTATTTTGAGTACGGTACGGATATGTTCGCGATGCTCGACGCGGAATTCGCCTGCGTGATCTACGACGCGCGCACGGACGATTATATCGCCGCCCGCGATCCCATCGGCATCCGTCCGCTGTATTACGGATACGATACCAACGGAACAATCGTGTTCGCGAGCGAGGCGAAAAACCTCGTCGGCGTCGTATCGCAGATCCGGCCGTTCCCGCCCGGGCATTATTATAAAAACGGCGAATTCATCCGCTATGCAGACCCGGCAGGGGTCGAAAGGATCTGCACGGACGACCTCGGGACGGCGTGCGGGAAAATCCGAGAAAAGCTGATCGCGGGCGTCGCGAAACGCCTTGTCTCGGACGCGAAGGTGGGCTTCCTGCTTTCGGGCGGGCTTGATTCCTCTCTGGTCTGCGCGATCGCGGCGAAGGAGAGCAAAGAGCCGATCCGCACCTTCGCGATCGGTATGACCGGGGACGCGATCGACCTTAAATACGCCCGGCAGGTCGCCGATTTTATCGGCAGCGATCACACCGAGGTCTTTATGACGCCCGACGAGGTGATTGCTTCTCTTGAGGACGTGATCCGCCTGCTGGGCACGTGGGATATCACCACCATCCGCGCCAGCATGGGCATGTACCTTGTCTGCAAGGCGATCCACGAGCAGACGGACGTGCGCGTTTTGCTGACCGGTGAGATCTCCGACGAGCTGTTCGGTTACAAATACACCGATTTCGCGCCGTCCGCGGAAGCGTTTCAGCAGGAGGCGCAGAAGCGCGTCCGCGAGCTGCATATGTACGACGTGCTGCGGGCGGACCGCTGCATCTCCGTCAACTCCCTTGAGGCGCGCGTGCCCTTCGGCGACCTTGATTTTGTGGACTACGTGATGTCGCTCGACCCTGAAATGAAGCTGAACAGGTATCACAAAGGAAAATATCTTCTGCGGCACGCGTTTGAGGGGCTCGGGTATCTGCCCGATGAAATCATGTGGCGCGAAAAGGCGGCGTTCTCCGACGCGGTGGGCCACTCGATGGTGGACGACCTGAAGGAATACGCCGGATCGCAGTACTCCGACGAAGCCTTCGAAGCGGGCTGCAAGAAGTATGATTACGCCCGGCCGTTCACAAAGGAATCCCTGCTCTACCGGGATATTTTCGAGAAGTATTATCCGGGTCAGGCCGGGATGATCGCGGATTTCTGGATGCCGAACAAAGCGTGGAACGGCTGCGACGTGAACGACCCGTCGGCAAGGGTGTTGTCAAATTACGGCGCAAGCGGGGAGTGAAAAAATCCCGATATGGCGGGGCGCACCGCGCCCCGCCATATCGGGATTTTTTTTGTGAAAAGCGAACAGAGAAACGGAAAAAGCCGACAGTTCACGGAAATTCTTTTTCGCGTTGATGTGATGTAATTGTCTTTTTGACGAACAGATCGTAACGATATCATTCAGCGCCGTTTTTTCTGAAAATATCAATGGGCGTACCATCTGTATTTTTCCATACAGCCCATCCGTTATTTGCGTGGCCCAACGGGATCCACGCGGCGGTAGAGGGGGAATTGCAGGGAACATCCGCCATTAAACGGTTGTCTTTGATCGGAGCGTTTCTCCTGCTCTCCGGGTTCCAACCGTCTCTGCTCGGGGCGCAGTCGCTTCCGGCGAGAACTACAAACATCCCCTCCTCGACTCGCATCGTGGCAGTAACTTTACCAAAACCTTTTACGTTTTCGGCGAGATAGTATTCTCCGTCGGGGATCAAGTCCCAGTTTGCCTTGACCTGTCTTTCTTTTGTTGCGTTCTCGAAAACCTCATTTTTTGTTGTGGTTTTTGGATAAATCTGTTCTCCGTCAAAGGACGAAAGCAATTGGATGACCAGATCAACATCCAACGCGAATAATTCAGAACCCTCCACACGGCTTTTGCTGAATATTTCATCTAATAGGATTTCTTTTTCATCGTAGTCGTCAACAGCAATTGCAAACCGGCGAGTCAATCCCACAACATTGAAATATCCGTTTCTTTCAAGCGTATACATCCGCGATTCAAAATTATCCAAACCTGTTTTTCCGATTTTAACGAGTCCCGGGACGACCGTAGACATGACGTAAATAATCCCGCGCGCCATAATGCAAACGCTCCTTTATGTCGAAAGTAAATAGATCAAGAATCATTTGGTGTTAAGCGGATAAAGGCATATCTGCCTTTTCCTTTTCCGTGAACAGCATCAATCAGTCCTGCCGATTTCAGTTTATTAATCAACACGCCGGCAGAATATGAGGAAATACTAAACAATTGTATAATTTCATTGCGCCCGAAATCAGTCTCGCCATGTGTTGCTTCAAACAAACGAATCATCTTTTCCCTGGTTACAGACGACCAGTGATAGGTTGAGAGACGGTCTTCCAACATAGCTTTTTTCTGTTCAAACGTAGCTTTTTTGTCTTCCAACGTAGCATTATTTTGGTTTACCGATTGATTTGACTCCATGAGGTAGTTTAAATTATAAAGAGTGACAAAGAAAGAAGTTGCCGTGGATTCGAACCACGGTTGTTTTTCGTTGGAGTAATTGACGGCACGACGATAATCTGCCGTGATTTTTTTGAAGCCGCTGCCTCGCCGTTCCATATAATGCATTCGCGCAAAAATATCGGCAATTACCGGATTTCTCCGTTTTGACGGCACCTGGTCCGTGTTCAGGTTCTGAACCAGGCTCCCGTCAAACATTCCGCCGGGTGAATATATGACAAGTCTGTCGTCAAAGATGTCAATGTGAACTTCACTGCCGATTTCAAGATAATCGCGGTGAATCAGGGCGTTAACAAGACATTCAAGAACAGCCTGATCAGGATAATCCGGCATTTCTTCTCTGCCGTTTCCGGTTTTTCGCCAGCGTTTTTTCGTATTGTTTTTTATGAATTCTTCTCCGTTTTGCAGCAGGGAAATCAAAGAACCTGAATATTCCTTGTCGTCGATCGCATCAAGAAGCCCCGGCGCTTTGTCGAGACCGTTCCAACGAGTACAGAAAAGCCTCGACTGCCGGATCGGCGACTCATCCGCAAGCAGCGCTCCCGCATTCGTAAGATACCCGTTTTCCGACAATAATCCGAAGGAAACATAATCGGAATCTGTAAAATCCGTCCCTGTCCGCAATTTGTACACGGATTTCAGTTTTGTAAAAGCAAAATCATCGAACAGATATCCCGTCGGCAAGGGTATTGTCAAATTACGGCGCAAGCGGGGAGTGAAAAAATTCCGATATGGCGGGGCGCACCGCGCCCCGCCGTATCGGGATTTTTTGTGAAAAGCGAACAGAGAAACGGAAAAAGCCGACAGTTCACGGAAGCTAATTGCGGCTTTACCCCGCTCCCAAAACGCTCCACCGGAGCGTTTTGCTCGGCGGTTCGATCCTCTTGCTCCACCATACAAAAATCGGCATCCGTAAAGGATGTCGCCGCGTCCATCCTCCCGGCTTTGCCCCGCTCCCAAAACGCTCCACCGGAGCGTTTTGCTCGGCGGTTCGATCCTCGGTGCGCCCGACCGTACCCCGCTCCGAAAACACTCCACCGGAGTGTTTTCGTCGGCGGTTCGATCCTCGTTGCGCCCAACCGTACCCCGCTCCGAAAACACTCCACCGGAGTGTTTTCGTCGGCGGTTCGATCCTCTTCGTTTCCACCA
>CACYHJ010000073.1 GCA_902774165.1 Oscillospiraceae bacterium | reverse complement strand
GAGATGATGAAGGTCCGCAACCTGGGCCGCAAGTCCCTCGATGAGGTCATTGCGAAGCTCGCGTCCCTCGGTCTCACCCTTCGTCACGAAGACGAATGATCCCACTGCAACAGGAAAGGAGTGACTTACAATGTCGGGAACCAGAAAACTCGGCAGACCTACGGATCACCGTAAGGCGATGCTCAGAGGCATGGTAACTTATCTTCTTGAGAACGGCAAGATCGAAACCACCGTTACAAGAGCAAAGGAAGTCCGCTCGCAGGCTGAAAAGATGATCACCCTCGCGAAGACCGACTCCCTTACCAATAAAAGAGCGGCGTTTGCATACATCACCAAAGAGGATGTCGTCAAAAAGCTGTTCAACGAGATCGGGCCCAAGTACGCAGACCGTAAGGGCGGCTACACCCGTATCACCAGAACCGGCCCCCGCCGCGGCGACGCAGCGGAGATGTGCATCATCGAGCTGGTGTGACTGATTATGAAAAAACTCCCTCGCCGACCGGCGGGGGAGCTTTTTTCATGGACAATGGAGAATGAATAGGTCAGGAACCGGAAAGGTATTCCGGCAGTATTCTTGCAAGATACTCTGTGACTTTTCGTGCGCCGTATTTATTCAGATGCCTGATATCGCTGAAATCCTGATTCTCATCAATTTCCAATTCCCGTGAAACATCGTTCAGATCGATAAAGTCCAGACCGCGCGCATCCATAAGCCGTTTGATTGATTCGGATTCCCCTCTTGTCCAGAGCGATACCGGCACCTTGAAAAACAGAAGCCGGATATTCCTCGCCCTGCATTGTTCGGCAATCCTGTCAATCGCCTCGATGCTTTCCGCCGGGATATCCTTTAATTCGACGCTGCTGTTTTCAAAGTCATACGATTGTTCCACGACGGCATCAACGGTGACGTATCCCCCTGGATACAGATTCAGATATTTGTCCGGATGAAAGATATATTCAAAATCGTATCTGCAGTCGTAATCACTTTGCTGGCCGAGCACACGCCATCTGTCGTGGTAGACCAGAAGCGGAAGGAACGCATGCTGATACGCGTCCCATTTGCTGCCGAGGATTTGTTCCAGAGAGAGGACCTTCTCTTTTGATAACGGCATGGGGGCGTAGTTCCACGCAATTTCCATCGGGGTGAGTTCTTCGTTCGTTTGAAAGACCGAGGCCATCTCAACCGCGACCACCTTCGGCGACTGCGTTTTCAACGCCTCCGCAAGATAATAAGGCGTAATGCTCAGGGCCTGACGGCTTGCGCCGAAATCATAAGCGTCGATATTGTATTTTTCGTCGAGCAAAACAGTGTTGACCGTGCAGAACATCTGCGACGAACCGAAAAACAGGACGTCAACGCTGTTGCTTTCCAGCTGGCGAAACGCGTTGACCGTAACCGTGCTGACCGCGTCATGATCGACGAACTTCGGGACGAAAAACGGTTGGATTATGAAGAAAATCAGAACGAAAGCAATGATCGCGATGAGCGCTTTGATAAAAACACGCCGCGTTTTCTTTTTCATGTTGTCTCTCCGGGATTAAAAATCCATATAAATAAAATCTTTTAAAATGAACTGTCTGCCGTACGCGCCGAAAATGACAAGCGCAAACGCCAGAAGCAGATAAAACGCAAGTCTGACGGGATAGGGTTTTTTGCAGATATATTCTCTGACGGAGAATCCCTTTTCATGCAGCAGATCGACTGCAATCAGCAGCGCGATGCAAAGCGCGAAATAGATAAGGGTCCTGACCGGGCCGTCGACTGTCTGGTCGGAAAAAACCGCCAGCAAATGCCGCAGCAGCGGCCTTCTGAGCAGGTTTTTCAGAATCTGAAGCGCGACGCGAATGGACGACGCGTTGAAAAATACCCAGGCGAACATCATCAGCGCGGTACATCTGAGCGATTGGAAGATGTGCCAATAAAGCTTATTGTCATTGATGCGGAGCAATTTTTTGATTCTGACAAATAACGGCTCAAAAATCTCGCCGAGGAAAATATACAGAAACTGCAGGATCCCGACGCCGAAAACATAGTGCATCCCCGCCCCGTGCCAGAGGCCGATCGTCGTCCAGAGAATCAGCATCCCCAGATAAGTCGGGATTCTTCTCGACGCCTCTTTGCCGAATTTCCCGGCAATCGCCTTGCCGAGGTTTTTAAACAGATTTGACTTTAAAATCGGATAAAAAACGTAATCCTTGAGCCACAGCCCGAGGGTGATATGCCATCTCTGCCAGAACTCGGACATATTTCTTGAGAAGAACGGCTGCCTGAAATTCTCCGGCATTTTTATGCCGAAGAGCTGTCCGATTCCCACAATAATATCCATATATCCGGAAAAATCGGCGTAAAGCTGCACGGCGAAGCACACGATGCCGAGCGCGACGCCGATGCCTTTATACTTGGTGTAGTTTGTAAACACCTCGTTTGAGATAATGGCAAACTGGTCCGCGATGCAGAGCTTTTTGACGTAACCGCCGACAATTCTCAAGACGGCGGATCTGTTGTCTTGAAACGTAAGCCTTTTCCGTTCTTCCGCGCAGAGCTGCGGCGCCAGGTCGTTCCAGCGGTTGAACGGACCCTGCATAATGGAGAGAAAGAAGCCGCCGAATAAGAGCACCTTCAGCGGATTCTTTTCGGCTGCGGCAATATCTCTGTGCACGTCGACAAGATATCCGAGCAGCTGGAACGAATAATAGGAAATGCCCAGGGGCAGAAGAAGATTCTCCGCGGTCCACAGCTTCGTGTTGAAAAGACCGTTTACGCCGGAGGCAAGCGGGCCGTAATACTTGCAAAGAAACAAAATACCGATAGTAACCGCAGATGTTCCGGCAACGATCAGCTTCTGTTTCTTTTGAAATAACGATTTTGTCTCTTTTTTTGTCGCTTTATCGGCGGTGGCTTTGTTTTCTTTCAGCCAGATCGCGTATGCATCTTTTTGTTTCTGCACGCCCAGGGCCGCGAAATAAACAAGCAGCGCCGTCCCGATCATGACAAAGATATCGCCGATGCTGAAGCTGAGATAAAAAACGACGCTTGCGGCAAGCAGAACCCACCATTGCTTTTTCGCCGGGACCGCTTTGTATACGATCAGGGTTATGAGAACAAAGCCTAAGAACGCCAATGAAGTAATTCTCATTCAGCCTCTTCCTCAATATAATCGACCATCTCGCCGACGTTTTTCATCTTCACCGTCTGTCCCATGGAAAACTCAATATCAAATTCATCCTCCACTGCCGCAAGAAGCGAGATGTGGCGCAGGCTGTCCCAACCGTCGATGTCCGCGGCGGTCGTTTCGTCGTTTACCGTGATGTCGTCTTCTCCGAACACGTCCCGGAACACTTCGTTTAATCTTTCATAAATCTCTTCTCTGCTCATTATTACATCCTCCCATATTTCTGTTTTTATTTCCGGATCTCGATCGGCGGAGCCTTCGGCTTGTAATCGCACAGGTCCAGCTCCCACGTCGTATTGCCGGCGTCGTCGCCCGACAGGAAGGCAAAGCCCATTCTCCGGTAGAACTCTTTGACCATCCCGTTTTTCGGCGACGGGTAATAATAGCCGATGATTTTTTTGATCCCTTTTTCTTCGGCGACGGCGGCAAGCGTATCGAGCATGGCGTCCTCCATCCCTCTTTTGAGTACGCGGCAGCTCATCAGCCACAGGACCATATGCAATTCATCCTTTTCAATCCGCCCCGAAACAACGCTGACAACGCCGTTGTCGCCGAATTTATCCTCAAGCTTGCCGTACAGACAGAGATATTCCTCCGAAGCCTGCATGCCGGCGATATCGCTTTCGCTGCAGCGCAGCGTCGTCAGATTGAACTGGTTGCTTTTATTTGTAAGCTGCGCGATCCTTTGCATATAAATCGCCTCAAACGGGCGGATCGTCGCCGTCATCTGAAGGCTTTTCAAAAAATCTTCATAGCTTCCCGCTGCCTCCTGCAGCCGCACCCGTCTGGCGTTTGCCTGATACATGTCGGCGCGGGACAGGTCGTCCGCGGAAAGCGCGGTAACCTCAAAATAACCGCTTCGGTCAATCAGCCTTATATAGTTTTCCGGCTGATCCATTTCGGGGACGGCCACGCCGTGGTCCGCCTGCCGTATGATTTCGCGCTCGGTGGGATTATCGTCAATAAACACGAAGCTGTCGGTCCCGAGATTGAGCTCGTCGGCGATTGCCCGCAGATTCCGGTCTTTGTTTTCCCAGTTTGCTTTGATTGAAACGAAATCCTCCGGCTTCAGTGTGCAGTCCGGATGCCGAAGCCCGTCCAGGGCGTTCTGCTCTTCGTTTTTGCTGTTGACCGTCAGAAGGACCCCGATCGATTTCAGCTCTTTCAGATACTGCTGGAATTCCGCGTAGATCTGCCCGACGGGGACCTCCGGCCCGATCTGGATGCCTTCCACGCCGTCGTCGCCGACCACACCGCCCCAGAGCGTATTGTCAAGATCGCACATCAGAACCTTTTTATTCTTGCCGTAAACGCTTTTGATGATGTCCGCCACGCTTTTTGCCAGACGCGGGACGCCGTCAAGACAAAGGCAATATTTATACATATGCCAATACAGCGGATTGCTCCATGCGGCAAGGCCGTAGTCTGCCGCTAAAAAGTCAAGATCGTTCACAAAAAACGCCGGATGCGCGTCCGCGTATTCATATAACATCAGATTCAGTTTTGCGATAAAATTACTCCGTCCTCTGCTGTCCGAAATATCGCTGTTGCCGAGCAGCCGCCAGTAAGGCCTGTCAAAATTATTCTGAATGATCGTGCAATGGAATTTCTCATTCAGCTTATCCCACATCGTTGAAAAACGGCGGAATGTGCCGTCAAGCAGCTCGGCGGCCTCTTCCTTCGTGCCGGAAACCGTCGGGAACGCGGGGATGTTTCGCCAGTTGGTATGGATAAACACAACGTCCGGATGGAAGCTGTCCAGCTCCTCGTTTCCAAACACCGCGTCCTGCCAGAACTGCGCATACTCCGACTGATAAAAGGTCGGCCTGATGCCGTTGAAAAGCAGAAACAGCTCAAGCTGGTCAACGATCTCGTTCGTCGTGGACCCGCCGAGTACGGCAATGCGTTTTTCGATCCAATTGACGCTTCCGGAAAGAAGCTCCTTTTTTATTCTGATTTTTTTTCTCAACAGCGTCTTGCTGTCGACCGGATAATCAAAACATCCCATTCTTTTTTCTCCGATTCGATTGAATTGATTTATTATACCATTTTCTATCAGAGAAAACAATATGATTTAAACAAATATAATTTGATTCTTTTTATTTAAAACGCAGACGATCCGACCAGGATCAACGCTGCAAGTTGCACAAAAAAATCGGGCAATTTTTGTGTCCGATTTTTTTGTTATTCCTTGCAATCTTTTTGAATAACAGTATAATAAAATTGTATGCTGTTTTACAGCAACTTGCACAAAAAAGGAGATTTTACTATGGCAGAAAAATTGAAAGTCGGTATCATCGGCTGCGGCGGCATCGCCAACGGCAAACATATGCCTGCGCTGAAAAAGATCAAGGAAGTTGAAATGGTCGCGTTCTGCGACATCGTCCGCGAGCGTGCGGAGAAAGCGGCGAAGGACTACGGCACGGAGGATGCGAAGGTCTATGAGGACTACAAAGAGCTGATCGCCGACCCCGCCATCGACGTGGTACACGTCTGCACGCCCAACCGTTCCCACAGCTTCATCACCGTGGACGCGCTGGACGCCGGCAAGCACGTTATGTGCGAAAAGCCCATGGCGAAAACCTCCGAAGAGGCCAAGGCGATGGTTGACGCCGCCAAACGCAACGGCAAACTGCTTTCCATCGGTTATCAGAACCGTCAGAATCCCGAAAACATCTACGCGAAGCAGGTCTGCGAGTCCGGCGAGCTGGGCGAGATCTATTACGCGAAGGCTGTGGCGATCCGCCGCAGAGCCGTTCCCACCTGGGGCGTGTTCCTGAATGAATACGAACAGGGCGGCGGTCCTCTGATCGACATCGGCACCCACGCACTGGACCTGACGCTGTACCTGATGAACAACTACGAGCCGAAGATGGTAGTGGGCAATACCTTCCGCAAGCTGGCGGATCAGACCCAGGCCGCCAACGCCTGGGGCGACTGGGATCCCGCAAAATTCACGGTGGAAGATTCCGCCTTCGGCTATATCGTCATGAAGAACGGCGCGGTCATCACGCTCGAGTCCAGCTGGGCGCTGAACGTGGCGAAGGCCTGCGAGGCGTCGTATATCCTCTGCGGCGAAAAGGGCGGCATCGACAACGTGCTGGACGGCCTGAAAATCAACTACGTCAAGAACAACCGTCAGGTCATCGAGCGTCCGGACATGAACTCCGGCGGCGTGGCGTTCTATGAGGGCAGCGGCAACCCCAGCGCCTCCGATCTGGACGCGCGTATCTGGATCGACGCGGTCCTCGGCAAGCGTCCTCAGTGCGTCTATCCCGAGCAGGCATATGTGGTCACACAGATCCTCGAGGCGATCTACACCTCGGCAAAGACGGGCAAGCCGGTTTATTTTGATTAAATCAGAATTGCTTGTGTTTGCTTTGCAAACACATATCGAATGCTCGCATGCGAGCATATATCGAGTTGACCGCAGGTCAACATATCGAATCGCCACAAGGCGATATCTCGACAAACAAAGAAAAATGAATTGTCGATATGCGCTTCGCGCTCGATATGTCGAACATGTTCGACTCGATATGCCGCCAAAGGCGGCTCGATATGCGTCGCAAGCGACGCAAGACGGGGTGCCAAAATCCCGCTCAATCAGAATTTGGAAAAAGGAGAATCACAATGAAATACGCAATCCAGATGTATTCCGTCCGCGACGGGATCAAAAACGGCGACGATCTTCTCAAAGCGCTGGAAAACGTGAAAAAAGCCGGGTATGAAGGCGTGGAATTCGCCGGGACCCAGGGGCTTCCCGCGGAAACGATCAAGGCGAAGCTGGACGAGCTGGGCCTTGTCTGCGTGGGTACCCACATCGGCGTTGACGATTTTACGCCGGAGAACAGAGCCGCGACGCTGGCCTATTACAAAACGCTGGGCTGCGACTGCATCGGCGTGGGCGGCGGCGACACCGGCTCCGAAAAAGCGCTTGCCCATGTGCTTGACGTGATGGGCTCCGCCAACGACGAATTCGAGAAAGAGGGCGTGAAGGTTTACTTCCACAACCACACCGGCGAGTTCAAGCCCACAAAGGATTCCCCCGACGGCAAACTCATTATCGAGCGTCTCGCGGAGCGGATGTGGCTGGAGATTGACACCTACTGGAGCTTTTACGCCGGCGTCGACAACGCGAAATTCCTGCGGGAGAGGAAGGACCGCATCTGCCTGATCCATCTCAAGGACGGAAACGACGGCACTCCCTGCGCACTCGGCGAGGGACAGAACGACATCCCCGCGATCCTCGACGCGTCGAAGGACATCGGCGTGGAATGGATCGTCGTGGAGAACGACGATCCCGTGCCGGACGGGATCTCGGACGTGACGAGAAGCATGAAGTATCTGAAGTCTTTAGAATAAAGGCTCGAGGCCCGAGGCCCGAGGTCCGAGGCTTGAGGCCCGAGGCTTGAGGCTTGAGGCCAGAGGCTCGAGGCCAGAGGCTCGAGGCCCGAGGTCCGAGGCTTGAGGCCCGAGATTCGAGGCTCGAGACCCGAGGCCAGAGATCGGGCTCTGAGTCCATGCGTTTTTCGTATGGCAACTGACTTGATTCGAAGGAAGCGTCTATGCGTTATCAAAGTCTTATCGTATGGCAGAAAAGCCTGAAGCTTGCGGAAGAAATATATCATCTGACCGAAGATCTGCCGAATGCGGAAAAATATGGCTTGGCAGATCAAATGCGAAGAGCTGCGGTCTCTGTTCCTTCCAATATCGCGGAAGGCGCTGAAAGAGAATCCGTGATGGACTATACCCGCTTCTTGACTTTTGCGAAAGGTTCCGTTGCCGAACTGGAAACGCAGCTCATTTTATGCAAAAGGATCGGCTATTTACCCGCGGAAAAGACAGATCCCATTCTCGTTCTATGCGGTGAAATAAAGCGCATTTTAAAAACAATGATATTGAAATTCAAAACAAAGAAAGAATAATCACAAACTAAAATAACAGTCCTCGGGACTCGGGTCTCGGGCCTCGGGACTGAAAAGGAGTAAAAAAATGAAACTTGGCGTATTAACAAACATGCTCGGCGACTGGCCGCTGGAAAAGGCTCTGGAATATTTCACCTCTCTCGGCCTTGAGATGGTGGAGATCGGCGCGGGCGGATATCCCGGCAAGCAGCACGCGGATCCCGAGGTGCTGCTGCACAGCGAGACCGAGCTGCAGAAATTCAAGGATCTGATCGCGAAATACAACGTGGGCATCAGCGCCATCAGCTGCCACGGCAACCCGGTGCATCCCGATAAGGAGATCGCGAAAAATTTCGATTATGAAATGCGTCAGGCGATCCTGCTGGCGGAAAAACTGGGCGTCCATCAGATCAACACCTTCTCCGGCTGCCCCGGCGACTGCCCGGAGTCGAAGAATCCCAACTGGGTCACCTGCCCCTGGCCGAACGAGTTCGGCGATATCCTGAACTATCAGTGGAACGACGTTCTGCTGCCCTACTGGTCGGAATTCGTCAGATTCGCCGCCGACCACGGCGTCGACAAAATCGGCTTTGAGCTGCATCCCGGCTTCTGCGTATACAATACGGAGTCCATGCTGCGCATCCGCAAAGAGGTGGGCCCGAATCTCGGCGCGAACCTGGATCCCAGCCACCTGATCTGGCAGGGCATGGAGCCCGTGGCGGTGATCCGCGCCCTCGGCGACGCGATTTTCCACTTCCACGCAAAGGATACGAAGGTCGACAAATACAACACTGCCGTCAACGGCGTGCTGGATACGAAGCCTTACGGCGACGAGATCCATCGCTCCTGGGTATTCCGTGCGGTGGGTTACGGCAACGACGAGACCTATTGGAAGGAGATCATCAGCAACCTGCGCATGGTGGGGTACGATCACGCGATCTCCATCGAGCATGAGGATTCGATCATGTCTCAGAAGGAAGGCCTTG
>CACYHJ010000072.1:17152-25777 GCA_902774165.1 Oscillospiraceae bacterium | reverse complement strand
GAGCCTCGTTCCGCTACGCTCCACGTCGGCTCCAACATCGATTTGAGGAAACTTTTAGTTTTTACGAACTTTATTTGTCCAAAAATCTTGACGGGTTCATCGGAAAAGCGCTTCGCGCCTTTTTATTGTAGATGTCAAAATTTGTGAACGCCTGATAATAGAATAGACGCTATTGGCTTAATTGTTTCAGCTTGCATAGATTTGACAAAATATATAATGGGGTAAGGGGCGGAGCCCCTTCATCAATTATTCATTATTCATTATTCATTTTTCATTATAAATACTGATTTGCGGGCTGCATAGCAGCCCGACAAATCAGTATTTATACGTCTTCTCCCCGACGTGCGCGCAGCGGGTGCCGTCGGGCAGAACGACTTCGGCGGTGATCCCGTCCGCGGCGCGGACGAGCAGCTCGACGTTGCCGTCTTTTCGCTCCCAGCGGACAAAAATTCCGCCCGCCGGCGCGTCGTAATGCGCCTCGGCAAAGTCAAGCGCGCAGATGAAATTCGGCTTGATCAGCATATGGTTCGGGTCGTTTTTCTCCGGATTCACGACAATGCCCGCGACGCAGGAGATGAACCACGCTTTGATATCGCCGAACATATGGTGGTTGCAGGAGCCCGCTTCCGCGTCCGGGAGGCCGGCCTCAAAGCATTCCGGCAGCGCGGTCAAGCCGAGGTCGACGAACCTGCCGTAAGAGGGGTATTCTTTTCTCGTGATCATTTTATAGGCGAGATCCGCCTCGTCCGCGTCCGCCAGCACCCGGAACAGCACCCGCGCGCCGAGAATGCCCACGTCGAGGAAATCCCCGTTCTGATGAAAGCCTTCCACAAGGTTCTTTTTCGCTTGCTTCAGCTTTCCGGCCTTGAACAGACCGTAATAAATCGCCATGGCCTGGCTGGTCTGGCAGCCGCCGTCGGCGAGGGTGCCGCTTTCGTCCAGATATTTCGCCCGCAGGCCGTCGCGAAGCTCTCGGTACAGCGCGTCCGCAAAGTCCTTTTCGGCGGCCATATTGAGAAGATCGAAAAGAAACGAGGCCTGCTCCGCCATCACCATCAGCGACAGGCTGTTGGTGAACTCTTTGCTCGCCTTGATTTTTCCGTTGCCGCCCACGGGGCACCAGTCCCCGAGGCCGTACTCCACAAGGCCGTCCGGCTTTTGTCTGCCGGCGGCGTAACGGAGATACGCGAAGATCGCGGCCGCGTTTTCTTCCGGAATCGCTTTGTCGCCGGTGTAAAGATAGGTATAATAGGGGATCGCCGAAAGCACAGAATCCCAGGAGGGACCGAGATCGAAGCCCCAGCCCGCCGCCGTCGGGACGATGCCGGAGATCAGGCCGTCGTTTCGCTGCTGCGCGCGGATATTGCGCATCCATTCCCGAAGGCTGCCGCCGCATTTCATCGTCAGCAGCATGTGATCCGCCGAAAGCTGCGCGTCGCCGGTCCAGCCGTTTTTCTCCCGGTGGGGGCAGTCGGTGGGGAAATACCAGAAATTCGAGCGGTCGGAGCGTTCCGCCATTTCATAAAGCCGGTTCGCGGTCTCGTCGGAGCAGCGGAAGGACGCGATCGACGGGATATCGCTGGTGCAGACGGCGTATTCCAGAGAGAACTCCTGCCCTTTCTCCAGTCCGGAAACCAGGCAGTACCGGAACCCGTGATAGGTAAAGCAGGGCTGCCAGCGCTCTTTTCCGCCCTTGCAGATGAAGACGTCGCGCTGCGCGAAGCCGTCGGGATAAAAATTGATGTTGGAATAGTCGATCACCCCGTCCTTCGCGAGCTCGGCGAACTGCAGCGAGATTTTCTGCCCCGGTTTTCCGTCGATCGTGAGGATCGGGACGCCGGTGTTGTTTTCTCCGAAATCGAAAAGCAGCCCGCCCTCCGCCGTCGGAACCCCGTCCGGGTCGACGACGACCGGCGTTTTCGGGAGCGGCTGATAGGGCGCGATCCCCTTTGCGGGGACGACGCTGACCGGCGTCAATACCCTGCCCGTCGGGCGGATCGGTTCCGCTTCGCAGATCCGGAATTCGCCCCGGGGCGATTCGCAGGGCAGGGCGTTCTTCCAGCCGGAGTCGTCAAATTCCGGCAGATTCCATCCGGGAATCTCCTTTCGGGCGTCGTACCGCGCGCCGGCGCGCAGATCGTCGAAATACAGCGGCGACGGGGCGGTTTTAACGCTCTCGTCCGCCTCGACGCGCACGCCGTTGTATTCCAGCGCGAACGCAAGGCGCGGCGCGCCGCGGTGCCGCGCGATATCAAAATCCCAGATCTGCCCGCCGGGGGCGTTCTGCATCCCGTTGCCCAGAAGGAACCCCAGCGCGTTCTTTCCGTTTATAATATAAGGGGAGAGATCGTATTGATCGAAATATACCGCGTCGTCCGGGTTCGAGATATAGGGCGCCAGCAGTCCCTTGGTGATCTCCGTTCCGTTGATCCATACCCGGTAAAAGCCAAGGCCCGTGACCGTGAGCGTAAAATCGGCGCCGTCGGGATTGACGGGATAAAACGTCCTGCGGAAATACGGCGCGGGCACGAATTTGTCATAACCGGAATATTCCGGTCCCGCGAAGATGAATTTTTTCGGGAATTGCATGGCGATCCTTCTTTTCATTATATATTATATTGTGATTGTAGCCCAAAGGACGGGAAATGTCAAGAAATACTGATTGATGCGCGTGCGCATCAATCCGTATTTCTGTGAACTGTGAAATGTGAGATGTGAGATGGAGATATCATTACTGTTCACATTTCACATTTCACATACCTCCCGATTGCGGCTGCTGTGCAGCCCGCAATCGGGAGGTAAAAATGAACAAATTTCGATCCAAAAATTAACGGCGCGAAAAAATGTGGCAAACTTTGTGAGATTGTATAACTAAAACGCAAAATCAAAATAAAATTATTGACAGATTGACTTGAATCTATTATACTTGGTATTGTATGAAAGTATCCCCAAAAGTGCCGTTGCGCCCTTTTTTGCGATACGGACAATAATAGTAATTCTTTAAGGAGGAATTATTATGACAATGACACGCAGATCTGCCAGATTCTCGCAGGTCCTGATCGTGGCGCTGGCGGTCGCGCTGGTGCTCACGGCGGTTCCCGCGGTGATTTTCGGCAGTTCTCAGCAGGCCTACGCGGCGTCCGCGAACGTCTCCAACGAGTCGCAGCTGAAGAATGCGCTCGCCGACGCGAGTATCACGGACATCAACGTTACCACCGATATTCAGGTTTGGGCAAATCATGACTTCAACAATGACAGCAGCAACCTGGCGATGGATAATGTGGCCGCGTTCACCGTTCCCGCAGGTCAGACGAAAAATCTGAACATGAACGGGCACAGAATTTATGCCTATTGGGAAGTGAACAACGACAACTGCCATCTGTTTATCTGCGAGCAGAAGAGCAGCGAGTACGACGCGGCTTATGAAAAGGGCGGCGTGCATTATGTAATGTTCGAAAACTTCGGAACGCTGAACATCAGCGGCAACGGAGAGATCGACACGCATCTCGCGCAGTTCAACATTCAGGATCCCTATGAGCAGGGCAACAATATGTTTACCGCCGGCGCCGCCACGACCATCAAGAACCACGGCGAACTGTCTGTGGCAAACGGCACCTCCGTCAATATCAGCAAGTTTGCCTACGATATGGCGAACAACGACCATAAGCTGGGCGTCAGCGGCTTCGGCGCGGCGATCTACTCCGACGCCGGCACGGTGAACTTCGGCGGAAATATTGTCGTCGATCTTTACATGAAATCCGCTCCCTGCGGCGTTATCGGACGTCGCGAAGGCGCGCAGACCAAGTCGATGGCTTACGGTATTTACGCCAAGGGCGGCATCGTGAATGTCAACGGCGGCAGCATCAACGTGGAGAACTACGGCGGACTGAACGGCTCCAACAACGAGCCGGAAAACGGCAGCTCGATCTCCGCGCCGACGATCGGCATATACACCGCCAGCAACGCCAGCGTGATCGACAACGTCTCCATCCGGACGCACGTAAAGTTTGAGGATGACGACGATCACAACAACGACTCCGGCAATAACGCCGATTTCTGCTTTATCGATTCCGTGGGCGTCGCCTATACCGGTCCGGCTCCCACCATCGGCACCGGCACGAACATCGACTCCAGCTTCACCCGCGGCAGCTGGGACAGCGGCGATGGCGATGCCGTGACGTTTAACGTTGCGGTTTCACAGCTCAGCAACGCACCCACCAGCCTTTTTGACGTCACCAGCAGCGGCCAGTTCGATCAGAAGTGCCAGCAGATGATCGTGTCCTCCGCCTATAACGGCGATCACGGGTACAATAATCCCAGCAACGCTTATTCTTATAGAGATGAGAACGGCAATACCTGGACTTGCTCCAAGGGCGACGGTCTGACCAACGGCGTCCCCAACAGCCAGAAGGCAACGACCGCAAAAATTGTCGTTGTATATCGTTATATTAATACCGGCAATCAGATTGAGGCGGCGTATACCAGCTCCGCGGATTATTCCACCCGGTCCAACCCGATCCAGCTGTCCGGCGTCAGCGCGGGCCACTGCACCGCGGGCGAGTTTACCTATACCGGCGGCGGCACCGCAAAGAACCCCTATTTCTATAAGCTTACCAGCATCCGTTACTGGTCGGTCGGCAACGCGCAGCCCAACTGGAAGAACAGTCAGCCCACCAGCTATATCCTCAAGGAGAATTCCAGCGGCGAGATGGAAACGATCAACGCGGGCAAGGTTGCGGCCATCGGCGGCAACATCGTCTACGTTTACGTGGATTACCTTGTCTATCCCGCCGACGACGTCCGCTTCAACGTGAACAACGCGGCGGTCACCTCCGCCGACAATAACGTGGCGGAAATCTTCTATACCGGCGCTCCCGCGAGCTTCGGATCCGGAGAAAATCAGATCAACCTTCACGTTTACAGAACCAACAACATCGACGATACCTACGCCAACGCCGATGAGATTTACGCGAACGATGAGGAGATCACGGACCGCTTCCAGACCATCGGCAGCGGCTCCACCGCTTTTACCCTCAGCGTGAAGAACGCCGACGGCACCAGCGCGGGCACGACTCTGCCCACGAACCCCGGCACCTATACCGTTTCGGTGGCCACCGGCGCTGAAACCACCTATAACGCCAGCGAGGCTGTGTCAAAGAACTTCAAGGGCGGCACCTTCACCTTCACCCTGATCATCAAGCCGCGCGAGGTCACCATCACCCAGACCTCGGTTCCGGAGATCACTTACGGCTCCGCGCTTTCGTCCCTGACCAGCGCGAACCTTGCATCCTGCTTCACGATCGACACCGGCGTTGCCGGCCTGACCGCGAACGGCACCTTTACCTGGCAGACTCCGACCGCGGTTCTCAACGCGGGCGAGTATGAGGATCTTGTGCTGACCTGGAGCGCGACGAACTTCGTCTCCCAGACGCTCGAAAACGTCCGCGTCAAGGTCAACAAGGCGAATCTGACGATCACCGCCAAGAACAAGACCGTCACTTACGGCACCGACATCCACCTAACCAGCGACGACTTTACCTTCGCGGGTCTTGCCAACAAGGCAAACGAGCAGGAGAACGTCTTCAACGAGATCAAGGATACCCTCAGAGTAGACGGCTCCTTCTGGTCCAACACCGGCTTCAGCGCGGCGGAGACCCACACCTACGGCCTCACCGCAACCGGTACTGCGAACTACAACATCACCAACAACACCGCCGTGCTTACCATCAACCGAGCGGGCCTGATCCTGAACATCCCGCTGGTTGAGAAGAAGTATGATGAAAAGGCGACCATCGACATCACCTTCACCGCCGACATGATCGAAAGCGGTCTGGTCGATACCTACGGTACCGCCGGTGTGTATATCGACACTTACACCGACGCGCCCCTTGCCAACTCCGGCGCGGTGGGCGACACCACCGCATCGGTGCAGATTGCCCGGTTTACCGAGCTGCTGAAGGGCCCCAAGGCGATGAACTACGTCGTTACCACCGTGAAGAACGCCAACGCGATCCCGGCGCGCGTCGCCAAGGCGGATCCCATCGTCGACCCGCTGGCGCTCGCCAACAGCGTGATCACCTACGATCCCACCAAGACCCTTTCCATGTTCACCGAGATCACTCCGGCCTCCTGGGATGGCAAAAGCGTGATCGCGGTCATTCCCGCGGGCACCGGCAAGACTCCCGGCGTCTGGAAATGGATACCCGACGTTAAGCCCACCGTCGCGCAGACGCAGTATGTGGCGCAGTTCGTTCCTTCCGATTCCAACTATGCGACGGTCTACCAGACCATGACCGTCAACGTCCAGAAGCGTGAGATCACCGTCGGCGTCCGGATGCCCGAGATCTCCTACGGCGATCCTCAGCCCGCCGGCACCTATGTGTTCACCGGCTTCCCGGACGGCTCCGCCGAAAAGATCAACGTCACCGGCAGCACCTATACCGCCGTGAACTTCGACCTGAGCGGCAACGTCTATTATTCCTGCATTTACGATAACGATGCGGCCGCGGCGCAGAACAAAGCGGCCGGCTCTTATCCGATCACAATCACCAACGCCCTCGAGGCGGACAACTACACCTTCGTCGCCGATTCCTCCAGCGTGCTGACGGTCAATCCCAAGACGCTGACCCTGACCCCGGTTCAGAAGAACCTGACCTACGGCGACGTGCTTCAGAACAGCGACCTGAGCTACAATATCTCCGGTCTTGTCGAGGGTGACGAGGCTGTGACCGCGGGTCTGAGCGTGAGCTACTCGCACTCCTACTCCTCCAGCTCCCCCATCGGCGAATACCCGGTTACCATTTCGGTATCCAACGCCGCGGAGTTCCCGAACTACAACATCGTCGTGAACAGCGGCAGAATCGTCGTCGGCAAGGCGATCCTCACCGTAACCGCGAATGACGTTTCGGTCGTTTACGGCACGGCGGTTCCCTCCTACACCTATGAGGTCACCGGCTACAAGGGCAGCGACGATGAGCATGTGATCTCCGGCGCGCCGAACTTCTCCTCGAATTACAACGCGAGCAGCCCGGCAGGCAACACCTATCAGATCACCGTCAACGTCAACGATATGTCCGCGGACAACTACATCTTTGTCGCGTCCGCCGAGACGGCGCTGATCACCGTTACCCCGGCGCCCGTTACCGTTACCGCGTGGCCGACCTACACCGTTGAAAACGGCAAGACGCTTGCCGACGCCGTGATGGTCACCGCCGGCAGCGCGACCAACAGCGCGAACGTTACCCTTGCCGGTACCTTCCGCTTCAACAATCCCGACACAGTGCTCGGCTACAACGCTTACGGCACCGCGCAGGATGTTGCCGCAACCTTCTATCCCACGAATACGAACTACCAGAGCGTCGTGCGTACCGTAAAGGTCACGGTTCTTGCCAAGGACATCAGCGGCACGCCCTCGATCACCGGCACCATCATGGCGGGACAGACCGTGAGACTCGACGTCTCCACCCTTGAGCCCGGCGTGATCGACAACTACAGAGTTTCCTCCATCAAGTGGTATATCGACGACGTTGTCAAGGCGACCGGTTCTCTGACCTTCGCCCTGACCGAGGAATACGTCGGCAAGGATCTGAAGGTTGAGATCAGCGCGGATGAATCCAGAGGTTATCGCGGCACCGCGACCTACCGTTCCCCCTCGCCGATTTCCGAGACCCTCGAGATCCCGACGCTGGCAGACCTGTATCTTCCCGTCTCCTATGACGACGTCAGCCTGAACACCGCAACCTACACTTACGACAAGCAGAGCCATTCGCTCGCTGTCTCCAGAAAGAACCCGAACATCGGCCAGGTCACCGTGAAGTACAACGGCCAGACCACCGCCGTTGACGCCGGCACCTATACCGTAACGGTCGATATCGCGTCCTCCGCCACCGGCATCTACGCGCCCGTCACCGGACTTGTGGTCGGCTACCTGACCATCGAGCCCAGACCCATCACCGTGACCTTCGCCGCGGACGACAAGGTCTATGACGGCAAGACCACCGCCACGATCAAGAACTTTGACGCCACCACCGGCATCATTTCCACCGACGACGTCTCCGTCAACAGATCGCAGGCGACCTTCACCTTCGCCACCGCGAACGCCGGCGACGGCATCCCCGTCACGATGAACTACGCTTATCTTGAGGGTTCCGCGAGAAACAACTATGTGATCTCTCAGGAAACGATCTACGCCAGCATCTCCCCGAAGGAGATCACCTCCGTCGCGACCGCTGCGGATCAGGATTACAACATTTCCAAGTATACGGTCGATTCCATCACCTTCTCCGCGCCCGCCGGCATCCTTGCCGCGGATAAGAGCGGCGTGACCATCGGCGCAACCACCGGTATCGTCGGCAACAACGCCGCCGGCATGCAGTACGTCACCTACATTGATTATGAGGGCGTCCTGACCGGTGAGAAGGCGGGCAACTACTCCTTCTCCGCCTCCAACGCCTCGATTCTTCAGGTCCGCATCAATCAGGTCCGCGACCCGAACAGAACCACCCCGACCGTCATCTCCACCAACTATTCCAGCGCGCAGACCCTGGCCTCCCTTTCCGGCGACCTTCCGTCCGGCTGGGCATGGGACGACGCTTCCGTTATCCCCACCGTCAAGGTCAAGACCTA
>CACYHJ010000072.1:7986-17133 GCA_902774165.1 Oscillospiraceae bacterium | reverse complement strand
TCCCGTTGAGGTAACGATCATTCCCGCCAGCGCGTATCTGACTTACGGCGACGCGGTTCCGGCGCTCGGCTACACCGTCATGGGCTTCACCGGCAGCGACTCCGTTGCCAACTGCGCGGGCCAGATCATCATCAAGACCAACTACACCAAGGGCTCCGGCGTTGACACGACCTACACGGTCTATGCTTCCGAGTCCACGATCGCGAACCCGAACTATATCTTCAAGAAGGATCAAACCGGCACGATCTATGTGTCGCCCAAGACCTACACCGTAACGCCTGTTGCCGAGAGCAGAGCCTATGAGGTCGGCAACAACAACGTCACCGTCGAGTTTACCGGCGAGGGCGCGATCGAAGGCGATTCCGTCGGTCTCTCCTTCACCAGCACGCAGGGTACCGTTTCCAACAACAACGTCGGCTCGCAGGTCGTTACCTTTACCGCTCCCACGCTGACCGGCGCGAAGGCGGGCAACTACACGATCTCCGTGTCCCACATCGGCAACCTCAGAGTTTCCATCACCAAGGCGACGCCGGTCGTCTCCTTCCCGACGGAAGCCACCGTTGAGTACGGCCAGAAGTATTCCGCGGCGATCTTCAAGAACGATTCCACCAGCAGCGTCAACGGCACCTTCTCCTTCATCGACGGCAGCTCCGTTGCCAACGAGGTCAAGGATTCCTACATGCAGGCGAGATTCGTTCCCTCCGACAGCGGCAACTATGAGACCGTGACCGGTTACGTCCTTGTCAGAGTCGGCAAGGCCCAGCTGAACATGAGCGTTTCCTTCAGCGGCACGCTTTACAGCGGCCAGACTCTGCAGGCGATCGTCTCCGGCGTCAGCGCGGACGCGCTTGACAACGTGATCTACTCCTGGTACAGAGTCAACGACGAAGGCGTAAAGACCTACGTCGGCGACGGCAGAACCTACGAGCTGACCGACGACGATATCGGTTACAGAATCTGCGTCGAGGTCACGCCGGATCCGTCCTCCAACTATGAGCTCAGCCAGGAAGCCGAAGAAAACGGCACCTTCACGGTAACCTCTCTCAGAGCGGTCGTGGAAGAGAGCCTGACCTTCTGGCAGAAATTCATGAAGTGGTGGTACAAAATCCTTGCCGCCATCCAGGCAATCTTCGACGCGAGAAGATAACCGGAACCCGGCAGGAACACCACACGGACAAATAACAAAAATGAGGCGAAGCCGAAAGGCTTCGCCTTGTTCTTTGTCTTGCCCGTTACGGAAGAAACCGTCTGCCCTGCTCCACGTCCCGGATTAAAAACGCGCGGTTGAGATCGTTGAGCACCCGTTTTTTATCGGCGCTCCATAAGGGCGCGAGCAGCTCTCTCTTGTCCCCGTCGCCGGTGAAGCGGTGAATCACGGTTTCCCGCGGCAGGAATTCGATCAGCTCGCAGAGAAGATCGCGATACTCCTCAAAGGACAGCGTCCGGAACGTCCCCTGCCGGTATTGCTCCGCGAGGGGCGTGTTTTTCAGAACGTGGGTCAGATGAAGCTTCACCCCGTCGACCCTTTGGGCGGCGACGTGCCGCACGGTGGCGCGCATCTCCTCCGGCCCCTCCCCCGGCAGGCCGAGCATGATATGGGGGATCACCTCGATCCCGTTTTTCCGGAGTTCGGATACCGCCTTGTCGTAGACCTCCGTTTCATAGCAGCGGTTGATCCTCTGCGCGGTTTCATTGCTGACGGTCTGAAGCCCCAGCTCGACCCACACCGGTTTCTTCCGGTTCAGCTCCGAGAGCAGGGAGACGGTTTCCGGCTGCAGGCAGTCGGGACGGGTGGCGATCGACAGCGCTTCGAGCTCTTCCTTTTCCGCCGCGGCGCAGAAAAGATTCCGCAGCGTCTCAAGGGGAGCGTAGGTATTGGTAAAGCTCTGGAAATACGCGAGATACCCGCAGTCCCTGCCGGTCTTATTCCGGATCCGCTCTTTTGCGGCGGCAAGCATCCCGTCAAGCGATCCGCCGCGGCCGGCGAAATTCCCTGCGCCGCCGGCGGAGCAGAAGATGCAGCCGCCGGTCCCGGCGGTTCCGTCCCGGTTCGGGCAGGTAAAGCCGCAGTCCAGCGACAGACGGTACATTTTTTTGCCGAACCGCTCCCGCATGGCGCGGTCAAAGGTGTTGAGATACATAAGCCCTCCCGGTTTTTCGCAGCGACGTTCCGGTTCCATGATACATCGGTTTTCTCCGGATGTCAACGCGGTGTTTTGCATTGACACGGGGAGGATTTCTGTGATAATATGAAATCAATACGAAATAACACAACGACGGGGGGATCGGAATGAAACGAATTACGGCGTTTTTCCTGATTGCGGCGCTTATCTTCGGGCTGTGCGCGCTGGCGTCCTGTTCCCGCCCGGCGGCGGGATCGCCGTTCAGCATCCTTGCCCGCCCGGACTGCCCGGCCTCGGAGATCCGGCTGTGGCAGGCGGAAGCCACCGGCGTTTATTATCTGTTTCTTCCATCGGACGCGGACCGCGGGAATCTGACGGTTTGTCAAGCCTGCGACGGCGTCAGCGTGAACGGGTCGCCGGTCACGGCGGGGCAAACCACTGGGATTTTCGGCGAAGGGCAGCAGTTCCGCCTGAGCGTCGGCGGCAGGGAATCCGAGCTTCAGGTCCTTCAGTCGGAAAAGCTCCCGTCGGTGTATATCACGACGCAGTCCGGGTCTCTGGACGCCGTCCACGCGGAGAAAGACCATAAGGAGCCGGCGGAATTCACGCTGCTCTCGGAGGGAACCGTCGCCGTGGACCGCGCGCCGCTGGCCCACATCAAGGGGCGCGGCCATTCCACCTGGGAGAATTCCGAAAAGAAACCGTATAATATTAAATTTGAAGAAAAAACGCCGATCCTCGGCATGGGCGCAGCGAAAAACTGGGCGCTGCTGGCGGACGCCACGCGCATCGCCTATTTCGCGGAGCCGCTGGCGATGGCGCTGGGCAGGCAGACCTCGCTTGCGTACACGCCGGATTCCCGCCATGCGGATCTGTATATCAACGGGGAGTATCTGGGGATGTACCGCATCAGCGAAAAAGCGGAGGTCGGCAAACAGCGGCTGAACATTTTCGATCTGGACGACGCGAACAAGGCCGCGAACGAGGGAAAAACGCTTTCGGAGTTCCGGCGGGTCTGCGTCGACGCGCAGGGAAAACGGGTCAATGAAGACCTGCTCAACCCCGGGTCCCGCCGCTGGTACGCGCTGGACGGGGAGCCGGAAGATTTCACAAAGGGCTATCTTCTTGAGATCACCGACGAGCCGGATGAGGAGAGCGCGTTCTGCTCCGCGAAGGGGCAGTCCGTTTCCCTCGCGACGCCGAAATACGCGTCGGAGCGCCAGGTGTCGTATATCGCGGACCTGTACGGGCGCGCGGAAGAAGCGCTGTACAGCGAGGACGGATATAACAGCCGGGGCGAGTACTACACGGAGTTTTTTGATTCGCAGTCTTTTGCGGACGCGTATCTCCTGCGGGAATATATGATGGATTTTGACGCGGGCGTCGGCAGCACCTTTTTTTATAAGCCGACGGAAAAGGATCGGTTTTTCGCCGGGCCGTTATGGGATTTTGAGGCAAGCATGCCGCTGGGCGTTCAGAGCTTCGGCGTTGATTTTTCGGAAGGCGGCCAGTGGTGGGCGAACGCCAGCCTGCATCTGTGCGGGATCATCAGTGTGAAGGCCGTCCGGGCGAAGCTGTCCTCCGTCTGGAGCATGCCCGGGTTCTGGGCGGCGATGTATCGCCACGAGGATTTCCGCGAGGTCGTCCGCGGACGATGGGAGTCGCTTTCGGAGGCGTTCGCCTCTGTCCCGGAGATTCTGTCCGGGATCAAACGCACGATCGCCGGGTCGGAGCAGATGAATTACGCGCGCTGGCAGGTCGGGCAGACGGAGCAGGACCCGACTGCCCGCGGCGGATGGATGATCGCCATGACAAATCTCCTTCTGAACCGGAAAAAAGATCTGGAGAAGGGCTTTGCCGAGGACGCCGCCATGCTGTACTATGACCCGAACGGCGGCGTCGGCGCAATGTTCCACAACCGGATTCTCTCCGTGGGCGAAAAAGCGGTTCTGAAATCGGCAAACGACAGCGATCAGCAGACGCTGCTCACGACGCTCCTGTCTTCGGAGGACGTCCCCTTTGCCGGCGTTGACGGCCTGCTGTCGCCGCCGTCCGGAGCGTATGCGTTTGCCGGATGGAATACCGCCCCCGACGGCAGCGGGGAGACGTACCAGCCCGGCGACGCGTATCTTCTGACGCGGCGGACGAACGTGCTGTATGCGCAGTGGAAGAAAAAATAAGCGCCCGGATCGGGGCGGAACCAAAATTGCAGAAATGTTCACATTTCTGCAATTTTTTTATCACAATTAAAGTTTATATAACTCCTATAATTAATATATATTATTGCGGGTCATTTTTGTGAAATTTTGCCATTCCCGCACAGAAAGGAGATTTCTATGAGAAGAATGATTTCCGTTGTCCTTGCCTGTGTGATGTGCCTGTCGGCGCTGACGCTGTCCGCCTTCGCGGAAGACGATGAGGAATCCTGGACAGTGGTCATTTCCGCGTCTGCGTCCGCCGTGGAATCCTACGCGGCGCGAACGCTGCAGCGGTATCTTTCCCAAATCACAGGCGCCGACGCCGCGCTGGTGACCGACGAAACCGCGGCCGGAGCGAATGAGATCGTCGTGGGCGCGACGGCGCGCCGGGACGTGGACGTTTCCGGCCTGGCCGACGGCGGCTACCGTATCCTCAGCGAGAACGGCACGGTCTATATCGCCGGCAGCGGATCCCGCGGCAATATCTACGGCGTTTACGGGTTCCTTGAAAAATACTGCGGCTGCCGTTGGTATTCCGCGGACGTCAAGGTGATCCCCGCCGGGGAGATCCGGGTCCCCGACGGCGAGGATTACACGTACCGTCCTTATTTTGAGTATACCGAGACCGACTGGATCAGCCCCCGCGATCAGGAGTATTCCCTTGCCAACGGGCTGAACGGCAACAGCTACCGGTACCTCTCCCCCGAGCAGGGCGGCAACGTCTGTTATATCTCGGGCTTCTGCCACACGCTAACGACCCAGTTCTGCGCGGAAGGAACGTATTTCGCGGAGCATCCCGAATATTATGCCCTTGTGGACGGGAAGCGGCAGCCCTCGCAGCTGTGCCTGACGAACCCCGACGTGCTGCGCATCGTGACCGATGAGGTGCTCTCGCTCGTACGCAGCCGCCACGATCCCTCGCAGGCGGTGCAGATCGTCTCCCTCACGCAGGACGACAACCAGAGATACTGCACATGCGACCGCTGCAAAGCGCTGGCCGAGGCCTGCGGCGGGGCTCAGTCCGGCGTCATGGTGACCTTTGTCAACAACGTCGCCCGCGCGGTCAGAGAAGCGGGCTTTGACAATATCGCGATTGATACCTTTGCCTATCAGTATACCCGCAAGGCGCCGCAGAACGTGAAGCCCGACGACAATGTGATCATCCGCCTGTGCTCCATCGAGTGCTGCTTCGGTCATGCCCTCGCCGACCCCGCCTGCGCGCAGAACGCGGCGTTCATGAAGGATCTTTCCGACTGGGGCAAGCTCTGCAGCCGGATCTATGTGTGGGATTACGCCACCAATTACGCCGAAACCCTGAATCCCTTCCCCGATTTCGAGGTGCTGCAGCCCAATATGCAGACCTTCTATGAGAACGGCGTCAAGGGCATGTACGTTGAGGGCGCGTATTACGCGAGCGCTGTCAACGGCGAGTTTGCGGATCTGCGCAGCTATATGATCTCCAAGCTGATGCAGGATCCCTACCGCGATTATGACGAGATGGTCAACGGCTTCCTTGCGGCGTATTACGGCGGCGGCTGGGAGAGCATCCGCGAGTTTATTGACCTGATCTGCGAAAAATGCGTCACGAATACGAAGCATATGGGCATTTATCAGGGGAGCCGTGAAACCCTGCCCGCGATGACCGCGAAGGATATTTCGCACGTCGACGCGCTCTGGCAGACGGCGAAGGATAGGGCCGGCAGCGAGGAGGCGCTCGCCCGCGTCGTCCGCTCGGAGCTCTGCTGGCGCTACTGGAAGGCGAACAACAAAAAGGCCGAGTTTTCGATCTGGCGCGGCTTCAAAAACCGTCTTGCCGCGAAGGAGGCTTTGTATAACGATTTCGTCGCCAACGGCATCGCCGTGCTCGGCGAAGGCGGCAACCGTCAGCTGACCGCCGACCGGAAGCAGTATCTGCTGGCGCCGCCCCGCGACTGGGACGACGACTGGATCGACAATTTCCTGGTCCGCTGGCTGGCGCCGCTGCTGCTGCGCCTTTATGATCTGTGCCGGGAGAAATGAGAAATCTTAATCTTTCATGAAAAAGATCAACTTCAAGACCTTCCTCGGGCCGGCGATCCTGATGATCGGCTCGGTGATCTGGGGCGTCTCCTTCGTCGCCCAGAGCGACGGCGGCGTGGTCGGCTCCTTCACCTTTCAGGGTCTGCGCAACACGCTGGCGTTCCTGTCCATCGGCGCGGCGGTGCTGGTGAAAGAGAAGATCGAGCGACGGGGCGCGCCCCGTCGGAAGTACCAAAGCGCGAAGGATTATTTTGATAAGAACCGCGTCCAGCTGAAGGCCGGCCTTCTGTGCGGGATCTTCCTGTTCATCGCCGTGATCACGCAGCAGTTCGGCATCGATCTGCAGGGCACGGAGGTTTCCGTCGGCAGAGCGGGCTTTCTGACCGCCATGTATATCGTGCTGGTTCCGGTGTTCGGCGTGGTCCTCAAAAAGAAAGTCACCTTAAAAGCCTGGGTCAGCGTAGCGGTAGCCGTCGGCGGGCTGTACCTGATTTCCGTCAAGCCCGGCAGCGGGTTCGGGATTTCGACGGCGGACGTCCTGATGATCATCTGCGCCGCGTTCTTTTCGATGCAGATCCTCACGGTCGACGCCTTTTCCCGGTCGACGGACGGCCTGCGGCTCTCCTGCACGGAGTTCCTGATCGCCGCCGTGCTGTCGCTGATCGGCATGGCGCTCTTCGAGCGTCCCGATCCGGAGCAGATCCGCAGCAATCTGGGCGCGATCCTGTATTCCGGGGTCATGTCCGGCGGCGTCGGCTACACGCTGCAGATCCTCGGTCAAAAATTTACAAAACCCGTGCTGGCGTCGCTGCTGATGAGCTTCGAGTCGGTGTTTTCCGCCCTGTCCGACTGGATCATCCGCGGCAACGCCCTCTCCGTCCGGGAGCTCGCCGGATGCGCCGTGATGTTCGCGGCGGTCATTCTCGCCCAGCTTCCTGAAAGAAAAAAGAAAACGATACAAGAAAAGGACTGAAATTATGGCAAACGAAAACAAAAAATTCACCGACGGCGAGCTTTGGAAATTTATCAAATTTTCCATTGCCGGCGTCAGCTCCTTTGTGGTGCAGTATCTGTTCGACCTTCTGTTTCATTTCGTCATCTTCAAGGGGCTGCAGGGCAGAGTGATCGACAACGCGGTCTTCCGTTTCCTCGGCATCGACAGTCAGATGGACGCGGCGCTGGCGTATCTGATCGCCGCAACGATCGGTTACGCGGTCTCCTATATGATGAACCGAAAGGTCACGTTCAATTCCAGCGCAAACCTTGCGCGCTCGATCATTCTCTACATCGTGATGGTCGTTGCGACGATTTTCGTGACCGCATGGCTCAAGGGCTGGCTCGTGCGGATGGCGGTCGACAAGGGCTTTGTCAACGAGGACGGTACGATCACCTGGCTTGCCGACACGATCATCTTTATTATCACCGTGACGCTCCCCTTTGTGTGGACCTATCCGCTGCAGCGGTTCGTCATCAACCCGCCGAAGAAAAAAGCCTGATTTGTTCCGCAGCGACAGGAAAACAGAAATAATAGATTTGTGAGATGGGAAAAGGAAACCCGTCTCACGGTTCACTGCGTAATGAATGCTGAAAAAACCGAGGTCGAAGGCCTCGGTTTTTCATCGTTTTTTCACCCTTGCCGCGATCACCGTCACGTCGTCCGCCCGGCCGGTCGGCGCTTCCTCTCTTGCCAGCACCGCAAGGGCGGAGGCGATCTCCTCCGGCTTCCGGTCCCGGAGCTGCGAGACCCTTTCCCGCAGCAGCTCCCGCGGGAGGTCCGCCGCGCCGTCGCTCATCATCAGCAGAAGGTCTCCGTCGTTCATTTTTCCGGTGGCGCGCTCAAACTCCACGTCCCGCAGAATCCCCAGCGGCATGGACGCCCGGTCCACCCGGATCACCTTTCCGCTGCGGCAGATCAGCGACGCTGCCGCGCCCGCCTTATAGAAGATCGCCGTCCCGGCAAACAGGTCGACGCAGATGATGTCAAGCGTCGCCAAAGACTCCTCTTTTGATTTTACCATCAGCGCGGAATTGACGATTTTCACCACGCAGTCGAAGCCGAAGCCCGCCCGCAGCAGCCGCGCGGCAAGATTTGCCGTCATCGCGCCGTCCACGGCGGCCCGGCTGCCGGTGCCCATGCCGTCGCTGAGAATCATGACGAAATGGCCTCTGCCGTCGTTGAAATAGTCATAGGCGTCGCCGCAGACGGACTGCCCTTCACCGATCTGCTGGCTGGCCGCCGCCCGGACCGAAAAGGGCGTTTTTTCGCAGAACAGCAGGGCCGTGCGCGCCGGGTCGCCGCGCAGCGTCACCGGCAGGGAAAATTCCGTGCCCGTGGCAGCGTTGACCGCGTCGGTCAATTCCCGCAGCCGCAGCTTTTCCCGCGTGGGCCGGCAATAAATCTGCAGGGTGACGCAGCCGTTCTCGCCGATCTCGCATTGGGCGTCGGTAACGGGCAGTCCCAGCTCCTCCGCCGCGGCCCTTGCCTTCTCGCCCGTCTCCGGGGAAAACACGATATCCCTGCCGAGCTCCCCCGCCAGATCGTTCAGCATGACCGAGATGGAGGTGAACTGCTCCGCCGCCAGGTTTCTTGCCGCCGCCAGCCGCAGCGCGGCGCTTTTTTTATATTCCCGCAGGGTGTATTTTTCGTTGAACGCGCGCACCAGACGCTCTTTGTTCCGGCAGCGCTCCGCGAATAATTCCGGCAGCGCGTCCTCTGTCGCCGCCTCCCCCCGTTTCCTGCGCATCGTCAGGCGGGAAAAGGCGTCCAGCGTTGTGTCAAACCGGTATTCCCAGCAGTTTTTCCGCCG
>CACYHJ010000072.1:0-7961 GCA_902774165.1 Oscillospiraceae bacterium | reverse complement strand
CCTCCAGCTTTTCCAGGGCCTTTGAGACGCGCTTTACCGCGCCGCAGACTGCGTATACCGTGTCCGCCGCGGCGTCCAGCTTATGGGTGAGCAGGTTCTTCATGTTCTCCGACTCATCGGAATATCCGGGAGAGAGAAAAAAGCCGGAGAGCGTCTCCCCCGCCCGGCGGGGCAGCAGAATAAAAATCAGCGCGGCGGCGCCGGTTTCGATCGCGCCGAACAGCAGACTGCGGGAATCCCCGGTGAAGATGCAGACAAACGCGCAGCCGACAATCAGTCCGACCGCGGCAAAAAAACGGTTGATCCTGCCTGCCGCGGCGGCAAAGAGCCCGCCCAGCGGCAGCGCCGCCGCAAAGACCTGCGCGCCTTCGGCAAAGCCCATCACCGCCCCGAGGGTGATCCCGCTGATGCTGCCGGCGCTCTCCCTGCCGTAGCAGGCGCAGACCAGCACAATAAAATCAGCGGCGATCCGGGCGGGGGACGCCCCGGCGATTTTCAGAGGCGAGAGTGCAAGCAGTCCCGCAGACGCCGCCGCGAGGATCGACGCCAGCTGCCCCGTGCGCAAAACCTTTCTTGTCCGCAGCCCCGCGCCGGCAAGCCGCGCCTGCTGCATGAAATAGACAAAGCAGCCGCCGATCGTGCCCTCGGCAGCGCAAAGCAGAAGCTCAAACGCGTCGCCGCCGGCGCCGAGGGTGAAGGCGACGCCCGGCGCGGTGATGCAGACCCCCGCCGCAAGCGCGACGAAGGACGTCCGAAGCCGTCTTCCCGCCAGCCGCCGGACCGTGTACAGCAGCACGCACCCGATCAGTACGGCGGCAATGTATTTGATCGCGGCTTCGTTTGACGACGAGACCACGTATCCGAGAATCGCGCCTGCCGCCGCCGCGGGCATTCGGACGGACGGGACGCTGAAGGCGTAGGCGGCGCCGAAGGGGGCCAGGTCGGAAAATATTTTACCGGTTGCCAGCAGGCAGCCCACTGCGAATTCCGCAAAAAAACGCAGCACGGTGACCAGCCCTGCCGCGGCGGCAGGGTAGGTTTCCGCGACCCGCTCGATCCTTGTCCGGATTTTTTCCATGTTTTCACTTCCTTATCGGCTGTTCACAGGCAGTGTAAACGATCGGCGGGAAAAACTCTGTCGCATTTCGGCGCGTCGGAAAATATTTTTGATCAAAACAACCCACGCGGGCAGGCGAACCGGAGATCAACGGACCGCGGCGGCGGACGGAGGTTTTTTTGAAAAAATCGGGAAACACGGTAGCGCGGTGAAAAATTATATGATATACTGTAAGAAAATATGTCCGAAAGGGAAGCGTCAATTTTATGAGCAACGAAATGTACATTACCTGTCTTGATATGGAGGGCGTCCTAACGCCCGAGATCTGGATCGCCTTCGCCGAGGCCAGCGGCATTCCGGAGCTGCGCCGCACCACCCGCGACGAGCCGGATTACGACAAGCTGATGCGCTGGCGCATCTCAATCCTCAAAGAACACGGCCTCGGCCTGAAAGAGATCCAGGCGACCATCGCCAAGATCGATCCGCTGCCCGGCGCGCGGGAGTTTCTGGACGAGCTGCGCTCCTTCGGGCAGGCGGTCATCCTCAGCGATACCTTCACGCAGTTTGCCGCGCCGCTGATGAAAAAGCTCGGCATGCCGACCATCTTCTGCAATACGCTGGAGGTGGCGCCGGACGGCGAGATCACCGGCTTCCGTATGCGCTGCCCCCAGTCGAAGCTCACAACGGTGAAGGCGCTGCAGTCCATCGGCTTTGAAACCATTGCCGCCGGCGACAGCTTCAACGACCTGGGGATGATTCAGGCAAGCAAGGCGGGCTTTTTGTTCCGCAGCACGGAGAAAATCAAAGCCGACTTCCCCGAAATCCCCGCGTTCGAGGAGTTTGACGAGCTTCTCGCCGCGATCAGGAGCGTCGTCTGCGCATAATCTTACCCCCCCGTTTTGCGGCTCCGCCTTTTTCCGGGCGGAGCTTTTTTGACCGCCTTTTTTCGGCGGTTCCGCCCGGTTTTACGGAGGAAACACGCAGAAACACAGCCAGTTGCATATATTTTTTCTTGTTCTATTGAAAATTATATACAATTATGCTACAATGATATCAGAAATATACAGGAGGGTTAAAATATGAAACGATCATTCAAAATTCTTGCGCTGCTGCTTTCCGTTCTTATGACGGTGATGCTTCTTCCGGTTTCATCCTTTGCCGCGGAAACGCCGGAAGACCCCTATGCGGCGCTCAGGGAGGGCGTCGGCTATGTCGCGATCGGCGACAGCTTCACCCGCGGCTACGGCGCGGGCGGGAACTGGCAGGAGCAGATCTACCTGAACGACAGTTACGGCAATTTCAACTGCCGCAACGTCGACGGCTCCTATCCGAACCTGGTTGCCGAAAAGTTCGGCCTCAACGCGCCGGACGATATCCGCGATACGAGCGCGACGATGTGGCCTCTGGCGCACGACGCCGTATCCACCGCGTATGTGCTCGACCTGCTCGGGATTGACGACGGCTACCGCGACGAAGAGTTTACCTACGCGCAAGGCTATATGATGGAGCGTTATGAGACGGATCTGCGGTATTTCGGCGATCCCGCGAGCTTCTCACTTGACGGAAAGTCGACCTACGGTCAGACCGGCGAAATCATGAGCGTGCGGGAAATGATTAAAAACGCAAGCCTGATCTCGATCGGGCTGGGCCAGACCGACGTGATCTACAAGGCGCAGATCTTCGGCCTGAATACGCTTGATCTGAGCGATACCGCAAGCCTTCCCGCCGGAATCGCCAACATCATCAGCCTGCTCGACCGGTATTTCGATTACTGGCAGCGCGCGTATCCGCTTCTTCTTGACTATATCAGGAAAGCCAATCCCGACGCAAAGGTCGTTCTCGTCGGCACCCTGAATCCGATCAAGGACGCTACGCTGAACGACGACGTCGCGATCCGGATCGGCTCCCTGATCAACGGCATTATGGACAAGGTAAACGCCTATACCAGACAGTGCGCGCTGGAATACGGCTGCTTATACGTCGATATTTCCGACGTTGAGACGCCCGCCGCGGCCACGACGATGTCCATCGGCCATATCCTGTCCATCAGCGATCCCATCGAGTATGCGCTCATTGCGCATCCCACGCCGAACGGCTACGCGCAGATCGCGGAAAAGGTCGTCGCCGCGGTCGAAAAGGATCTGGCAAAGGACGCGGCAAGGCAGAAATCGGATGACTTTATCGCAAAATTTGTCGCCTGGTTCCGGGAGCTGATGGCGAAGATCTCCGCGTTCCTCGACAAGCTCTCCGCGAAGCTGTCATAATTCACCCGCTGCGGGGAAGTTGCCGCCCGTTCGCCGGCGCGGACCCTGCTGCAGATGAAGCGAGCGCCGACACCTCCGGCGAGCCTTGCCGGCATCGGTCCACCGCAGCTGTGCGGTGGACTTCGGTTTTGAATCCGCCGTTCCCCGCCGCGCTCGTCATGCCGACGGAGAAGACGGGGATCCGCGACGCGATCGCGCGGATCTCAGAGGAAAACGATCGCGCTGTTCGAAAACCTACACCTTCTGCCGCATAACAAATAAAGGATGGATCGATCATGAAACAGAAAAAAGAATTGACGTTCTGCAAAGCCGCCGGCATTCTTTTCGCCGTCGCTGTGATTGCCGCGCTGTTTTCCGTCGCCGGGTTCGCGGAAAGTTATTCGTGGGAGGGCCGTGAATTCGAGCTGCAAAGCGAAGGAGATTATCAGTTTATTGTATTGGATGAGGAAGTGCTTGCGGAACATCCGACGATGCAGCCCGATGGAAACGGCGCTTACATCACCGCGTATACCGGCACTGCGCCGTCGATTGCAATTCCCGCGACGTTGGGCGGGAATACCGTAAAATGGATCGGATATAAAGCTTTTCTGAACAACAGTGCCATACAAACGGTCACCGTAGGCGAAAACGTAAAAGGCATTCAGACCTCCGCCTTTGAAAACTGCTCCGGTTTGCAGAGTGTTCTGATCTCAAAAGATCTGCGCATCATTCAAAAAAATGCGTTCAGCGGCTGTTCCGCGTTAAAAACCGTCACGTTCCAGAAGGGGTCGGCGCTTGAAAAGATTTATAACGACGCTTTTTTGGACTGTATATCGCTCAAGGGTTTTGTGATCCCCGATGGAACAAAGGAGATCCGCGCCGAGGCGTTTTATAACTGCGACAGTCTTGAGGAAATCGTCCTCCCCGACAGCGTGACGCAGCTCGGCGAGGCGGCGTTCTTTGATTGCGACAGACTGGCAAAGGCAGAGATCGGCGACGGCATTTCGGAGCTTCTGACGCTGATGACGGGTGATCCGGTTTGGGGCAGCGATAAGTATTTCGGAACGTTCGGGAACTGTCCTGCGCTTGCGAGCGTAACGATCGGGAGAAACGTGGAAAACATCCACAGGGCAAGCTTTGTAAACTCCGGCCTGACGGAGCTTGTCATTCCCGATAATGTAAAAATAATTGAAACCGATGCGTTCGCCGGCTCCGCAAGACTTAAAACCGCTGTGATCGGAAACGGCGTGACGGAACTCGGAAGCGGAGCGTTCAGCGGATGTTCTGCTCTTGAAGCTGTTGAACTCGGCCGGAACGTCAGAAGCATTGGCTCCGAAGCGTTTAACGAGTGTGACGCATTGAAAAGTATCGTCATTCCTTCCAGCGTCACACAGCTCGGCGAGGCGGCGTTTTACAGCTGTGACAGCCTTGAAGCGGCAGAAATCGGAAATGGAATCACGGAAATAAAAACAAAGTTTGTTCGTCATGATACATGGGAAGGCGATATTTACAACGGCACATTTGAAAATTGCGTCAACCTGAAAAAACTAACCTTCGGCGATGGAATCAGGGTCATTGCGCGTGAATCCTTTGCCGGAACGGGGTTGGTGGACGTCATCCTTCACGGCGGGATCGAAACGGTCGGGGATGAGGCGTTTCGCGACTGTCCGTCGCTCCGAAGCTTCACCGTCGGCAACGGGGTTAAGACCATCGGCGCCGACTGCTTTATCCGTGATACAGCGCTTGCAGACGTCTCCATCGGCAAAAGAGTCAACACAATCGGCGACAGAGCTTTTCGTGATTGCTCTGCGTTGACTTACATTTTTATTCCGAGCAACGTTACCGACCTGGGCGCAGCCGCTTTCAGGGATTGCAGCAACCTTGAAACGGTTGTCGTCGGCAACGGCGTGACGGCGCTGAAATCTTACGTCGAATACAAAGGGAATACGATGTGGGACGGAATTTCAGTTTGGGGGACGTTCTGCGGGTGCAATAAGCTGTCCACAATAACATTAGGCAGCGGTCTTGTGAGCATCGGCTGCGCCGCTTTTGAGGGAGCCGCAATAAAATCGATAACCATTCCGGAAAAAGTTTCATCTCTGGGCTTTTATTCGGCATACAGCAAAGATAATTACGACATCCCATTTTACGGTAACAGCAACCTTGAAAACGTTTATTTCACCGGCAATTGGCCGCTGAACGTCGGAGCAAAGCAGCTGGACGGAGCAAGTGAAAACGTAACAGTACATTATATTGACGGAAAAACCGGCTTCGACGCGCTTGAATACGCAAAGCAGACCTTCACGCCTGTGACGGTCTCCTTCGACAATAATAATGATGACGTGTTTGCCATCACGCCGGAGCCGCAGCTGATGTCTCCTGCGGGCGACTACGTTATCGAGCCCATTGCTCCCGTCGCAAGGGGATATCTCTTCCTCGGCTGGTATGCGGACAAGACTTGTCTTACGCCCTGGGACTTCAAAAACACCTACGTCACGAGCGATACCACGCTTTATGCAAAGTGGGTATCCGTCAGAGATACCGCCCCCGTTACCCCCGAAGGTGCAGCAGCGGCGATAAACGAGGATAATACCGTCAGTCTCACATGGTCTGAGGTGGACGGCGCGGTTTCTTACAACGTGTATGAGAGCGGCAAAAAACTGAACGGCGCCCCTGTCACGGAATGCGCCTATACCGTACGCGGACTCGAATACAATTCAACATATGAGTTTACCGTAGCCGCCGTAAACGCAAAGGGAGAATCCGCGAAGAGTCTGGTTATGGCGGTCAACACAGGCGAGCAGCCCGATCTTCCTGCCGGCCTTCGCGGCGACGCGGATGGAGACGGAAAGGTTTCCGCGAAGGACGCGCGCCTCGTGCTTCGCGCGGCGGCAAGACTTGAACCGCTTGCCGAAGACGCCGTCGCCCGGTGCGACCTGAACGGAGACGGAAAAGTCACCGCGGCGGAAGCGCGTGAGATCCTCCGGTTCAGCGCGCGGCTTGTCAGCACCCTGTGAGCCAGATTAACGTGTATAAGCATCGAGCCCTCTCGCAGCAGCGCGAGGGGGCTCGTGTTCTCCGACGTATTTTCACTCCGGTCCCGGAAGGGGCCGGGTTTATTTTTTCTCCGCCGCGAAGCGTTCGCGGGTCTGCTTCTCCGGCGAGACCGGCGAGATCTCGCCTGCCTTCTGCAGGGCGTACTTGGTCATCAGCGGTCCGAACAGCTCGTAGATCATCACACTGAACAGAACGATATTGCGGATCAGCCCGCCCATTTCAGGCCCCAGCACCTGCGCGGAGACCACCATGCCCAGCGCGACGCCCGCCTGGGGGAACAGGGTGATGCCGAGATATTTTTTCACGTTGTGATCGCACTTCATCAGCACGCTGGACCCTTGCGCGCCGAAGTATTTGCCCAGGCAGCGCACGAGGATATACACCACGCCGATCAGGATCACCGACGGATCCTTAAACACGTCCAGCTCCAGCTGGGCGCCGGAGATCACGAAGAACACGGTGTAAAGCGGGGCGGTCCAGCGGCCCGCGCGGCGCATGATATCCTCGGAATACTCGCTCATGTTGCAGAAGATCGTGCCCAGCATCATGCAGACCAGCAGGGAGGAGAAGCCGATCTTCACCTCGCCGATGGGAATCTCGATCGACGCGAGGGAGATCGTCATCAGCACGAAGGCGATGGTCATGGCGAGGCGGTTGGTGTTGGAGAAAAACAGCTTTTCAAGGAATGTCAGCACCGCGCCCATGATCGCGCCGAGGATCAGCGAGCAGACGATCTCCAGCAGCGGGTTCACAATGACGGAGACGAGGTTCAGCTCCCCGCCGTTCAGCGCCTGTGCCACGCCGATGGAAACGGCGAATACCACAAGGCCCACCGCGTCGTCCAGCGCGACGATGGGCAGCAGAAGATCCGTGACCGGGCCCTTCGCCTTGTACTGGCGGACCACCATCAGCGTTGCGGCGGGTGCCGTGGCGGAAGCGATTGCGCCGAGCGTGATCGCCGCCGGAAGGGGCAGAACGTCCCTGCCGAGGATAAAGTGAAGGCCGATCAGCGCCGCATCCACCAGCAGCGAGGCCGTGACTGCCTGAACGATGCCGATCACCGTGGCAGTCTTGCCGGTCTGCTTGAGCTGGCCGAGTCGGAACTCGTTGCCGATATCAAACGCGATAAAGCCCAGCGCCGCGTTGGAGAGCAGGGAGACGTGCCCCAGCTCCTCCATGGAGTTGAAGCCCAGTCCGGGGACCCCGAGCCTGCCGAGAAGGTAGGGTCCGACGATAATGCCCGCGATCAGGAAGGCCGTCACGTCGGGCAGCTTCAGATGCATATATTTGAACGCGCGGGTCATCATCAGCCCCGCGAACAGCGACACCGCCGTCGCCAGAAGAATGTTCATTGTGCTCATTTGTAAAAATCTCCTATCGGTTTGTCCAAACGGCTATTATATACCCATCGCGGGGAAAGATCAAGGGGGGGAGGATGGCAAATTCTGATTTAACGGCGGAGCCGTTGAATCAGAATTTACAGTCATTATGCATTAGGCAATAGTCATTAGAATCTGTAAAATTTACCTTCTGCGTTTTATCGTAAAGAAAGCGTTAAGTAAACATAAGTGTAAATTTGGCATGAGTATATCAGATGATATCTA
>CACYHJ010000071.1 GCA_902774165.1 Oscillospiraceae bacterium | reverse complement strand
TCCGCAGGCAACCTGACGGTTGTCAAGGAGAATCTGTGCAAGATGACGGAACAAAGATCAAGCAAGACGCGCATTCGTATTTGTGCGGTGTTGCCTTAGCTCTCTGTGCTGTCTTCACAGGCTTCCAGCGCTGTTTCCAGCGAGCGCGCGAAGGCTTCAAGGATTTCCCGATCCTCCGCGGAAAACCGGTCCGGCAGGGGACTGTCGATATCCAGAACGCCGAAGCGCTCCCCGTCCACGGTCAGCGGGATCACGATCTCCGATTTCGATCTGCTGTCGCAGGCGATATGACCGGAGAACTTTTCCACCTCCGGGACCACCAGCGTCTCCCCCCGTTCAAACGCAGCGCCGCAGACGCCTTTCCCTTTCCCGATCACGACGCAGGCGGGCTGCCCCATGAAGGGGCCGAGCACCAGATCGTCGCCGCGCCTCAGATAAAATCCCGCCCAGTTGACGTCCGTCAGGCTGTGATAGAGCAGCGACGCGGCGTTGGCAAGATTCGCGATGCGAAAGGGCACGTCTTCCGTCAGGGAAACAAGCAGATCGACCAGCATATGATTCTTCATAATCGTTTCCCTCAGGCGTTGTAAAAGGCCTCGGTCAGGGCGCGGGCGATCAGCTCATGTCCCATCGCCGTGGGATGGACGCCGTCATGCAGCCAGTAGGTGGTTTCCGCCTTCGTCGCCGCTTCATCGAACCTGTCCTGCAGCGGCACGAAAACGCAGCCGTATTTCTCCGCCGCCTTCTGTGCCGACGCGGCGCGTTTTCTTGTCTCGGTGTCAAAGGTCTCCCAGTTCCCTTCGGTGGCGGGGCCTTTCAGAACAAAAGGCTCGAGAATGAATATCTTCACGCCGGGGCAGTCTCTCTGGATCTCTTCGAGAATCTCGCAGTAAGTCCTGAAAAACTTTTCGTTGTCGACGCCGTTTCTGCTGCCGATCTCGTGCCACACGTCGTTGATGCCGATCAGGATGCTCAGATAATCGGGTTCGAGGTTAATCAGGTCTCTGCGGATGCGGGCGTTGATATCCACGATCCGGTCGCCGCTGACGCCCCGGTTCAGAAACCGGAGCTCGCCGGGATGATCGTACCCGATCCGGCCTGCTACCAGGGTGGGGTAGCCGTTGCCGCGGTAGTCGTCGTTGTCGCGGTTGCGCCCTGCGTCGGTGATGCTGTCGCCTTGAAATACGAACGTTTTCATATCAAACCATCTCCTTTTGTCGTAATATTAGCATGATTCCATAAAAAAGTAAAGACGATTTCGGAGATTTCCACAGAGAGTATTTTTCTCACAGGTATAGATAATTCCGGTAAAATATGATATGATAAACCTGTCGGCGTCCGGGGCTCCGGACGGGAATTACAAATAATAGAACGGAAAGGTCGTGCTGCGGTTGTATAACGAAAAACTGAACGACAGGATCTATCGCAAAA
This sequence comes from Oscillospiraceae bacterium, assembly GCA_902774165.1. Lineage (GTDB taxonomy): Bacteria > Bacillota > Clostridia > Oscillospirales > Acutalibacteraceae > RGIG2774. Next base: position 7,883 of record CACYHJ010000071.1, on the reverse strand, counting down.
TCGAGGATATGCTTCGCATCTATGAGCGGTATATCTTCACGAAGGTCGGCGAGCTGGAAAACGCCGAGGGCTTTGAGACAAAGGAGCATCTGCGCGCCGTGCCGGAAAACGGCTGGTTCCCCATCGCGCCGGGTTATGCCTGGGGCGGCGAGTGGAACAATCTCTGGGTGCGCGGTAACTTCACCGTGCCTCAGACGCTGGCGGACAAGCCGCTGTACGTGATCTCTCACGGCGGCGGCGTCGAGCAGCTGTACTTCCTGAACGGCGTGCCGAAGGGCCTGTTCAACACCAAAAACCGGGATTTCATCGGCGGCAGCCACGCAAGCCAGTACGCCGGCGCGTATCCGGCGGGCACGCAAATCTCCCTCGCCTTTGAAAATTACGCGGGCCACTTCTGCGTGGACTGCGCTCCCTATGACAATTACGATTATCCCGATCTCCCCGAGGATACCTACTCCCGCCGTTATGAGGGCGTGGAGATCTGCACCCGCGACGAGGAGATCTTTACGCTGATCTTCGACCTGCGCGAGCTCTGCAGCGCGTCGAAGGATATCCCCGAGCACAGCTTCCTGCCCGCCCGCGCGCGAAAGGCGCTGCAGAAGGTCAGCGAGGTGCTCGTATTTTACCCGAAGCACGTCTCCGACGAGGCGTTCCGCAAGGGGATCAGGGACGCGCTTGCCATCACCCGTCCCTTCTTCTCCGGCGGTAATTCCCGCGTGTTCGGCAAGGCCGGCATCATCGGCCACAGTCACATGGACACCGCCTGGCTCTGGCCCGTTTCCGAAACGGTCCGCAAATGCGCCCGCACCTACGCCAACGCCCTGTATCTGATGGAGCAGTATCCGGATTATCATTTCATCCAGTCAAGCGCGCTGCACAGCGAGTGGATGAAGGATTATTACCCCGATATCTTCGAGGAAATGAAAAAGCGCGTCAAAGAGGGCAGATACGAGCCCAACGGCGGCGTTTACGTGGAGTGCGACTGCAACATCACCTCCGGAGAGCTGATGATCCGTCAGTTCCTCAAGGGGCAGCAGTTCACCCGCGAGAACTTCGATTATACTGCCGACAGCTTCTGGCTTCCCGACACCTTCGGCTATAACGGCAATATCCCGCAGATCATGCAGGGCAGCGAGGTCAAATACTTCTATACGACGAAAATCTCATGGAACGAGCAGAATAAATTCCCCTTCGAGAGCTTTACCTGGCGCGGCATCGACGGCAGCGAGGTGCTGACTCACTTCAACCGCACCCACTGCTGGCCGGACGTGGACGATATCACCGAGAGCGTCGGTCAGATCTCTCTGAAGGATTCCACCGATCTGCGCCTTGTAGCATACGGCTACGGCGACGGCGGCGGCGGACCCACCCCCGGCATGATCGAGGCCTCTCACCGCGCCATGGCGACGGAGGGCATGCCCGTCGTCGAGCCCATGACCATCAGCGCCTTCATGAAGGAGCTGGAGACGCAGCAGGCGGATCTGCCCGTCTATAACGACGAGCTGTATCTGGAGCTGCACCGCGGCACCCTCACCCAGATGCACGACGTGAAGCGCAAGAACCGCAAAGCGGAATTCGCGCTGCGCGATATGGAGTATTTCCACGTGCTCGCGGGCAAAAACGTGACGAAGGCGCAGAACGAGCGGCTGAAAACGCTGCTGAAAAACCAGTTCCACGACATCCTGCCCGGCACCTGCATCACGCCCGTTTACGAAGTGTATAATAAAGAAATGGACGCGCTGCTCGCCGATTACGCGGCGGATACCGCGGAGGATATCGCCTCGCTCGTCGCCCCCTCAGACAACTACACCGCGTTCAATACCCTTTCCTTTGACAGAAGCGACGCGGTGGTGATCGAAAACGCCGAAGGCTTTGCCGCGGATTATCCTTCGCAGAAATATACCGACCTTTGCGGCAGAGAGCTGCTGGCGGTCGGCGGTGTGAAAATCCCCGGCTTCGGCAGCGGGATCATCGAAATGACGGACGAAGCGCTGAACGCGGCGTCCCCCTTTAAATACGACGGTAAAAAACTCGAAACGCCCTTTGCCACGATCGAATTCGACGAGGACGGCTATATCGCCTCTTACATCGACAAAAAGAGCCGCAGAGAGCTGCGCAAAGAGGGCGGCGCGCCCCTGAACGTGCTGCTGTTCGGCGAGGACGTGCCCCTTGCGTGGGACAACTGGGATCTTGAAAAGAGCATCGTGGACAACCTGAAGCCCGTCAAAGGATTCAAGGGCCGCGAGATCGTGACCGACGGCGCGGTGGAGCTGCGGCTTCGTTCGACCTACGACGCGGGCGACGGAACGACGATTTGTCAGGATATGGTCTTCTACGCCGATTCCCCGCGCGTCGATTTCCATACCGTCGTGGACTGGAACAGCCCCCACCGGCTGCTGAAGGCGGGATTCGATCTGGATATCTCCGCGAGCTTCGCGCGCAACGAGATCCAGTACGGCCACGTCAAACGCCCGACCACGCAGAACAACTCCCTTGAGATCGCGAAATTCGAGGTCTGCAACTACAAGTGGACCGATATTTCGGAGCACGGTTTCGGCGCGGCGATCCTCAACGACTGCAAATACGGCGTCACCGTGACCGACTGCAATCTCCGTCTTTCCCTGCACCGGGGCGGCACGCATCCGGACGTGACCGGCGATTGCGGCGTGCACGAAATGACCTATTCGCTGCTGGTGCATGACGGCGCCTTCGGCGCGGATTCCGTCATCAAGCCGGCATATGAATTGAACGTCCCCGTCGTGGCGGCAAAGGGCGAGGCAACGGTCGATCCCGTCGTTGCTGTCGACGCGAAGAATATCATCGTCGAATCCGTCAAGCCCGCCGAGGACGGCTCCGGCAAGACGGTGATCCGCCTGTACGAGTGCGAGGGACAGAAAACGACCGTCGCGGTCAGCTTCGGCAAGGACGTTGATTCCGCCGTTCTCACCAATTTCCTCGAGGATGAAAAAGAAACGCCGGAAGTGAAATCCGGCGCCCTGACGCTCACCTTCCGCCCGTTTGAGATCAGGACGATCAAATTCTGAGCCGAAACCGCAAGGAAAAAACGTCCCATACGGCAGATGCTCATACGAAAGGCTTTACCGTGTGAAAAGGGCGTCTGTCTGACAAGACTGCCTGATACAAAGAACCGGACCGTTACGATGAACGGCCCGGTTTTTTGTATTGGTTTTGATAGAATTCTGTTTGGAATACAGTTATGTATTCCGGATCAGTAATGGAATCCTCCATATTCTTTTTCAAAATAGTCCGATGGTTCAAACCAGTCCGGAGTAATCCCGAAACAGGAATCCAATTCAGGCAGTAACGTTTTTTCAAATACGTCAATCACTGAAAAGGCCTCATTCACTCGGGTGATAACAGCGCCTCTGTCCCGGGGAATATCACCGTCATAATAGATTTTGTGCTTGAATCCCAACCCCTGGAAAGAAATGATCAGACTTATGCCCTGCCAGGAAATGCCCTGATTTGCCAAAGGCTCCGGATTTGCAGTAATTGACAATTCTGTATATATCACGGCGTTGCGGTCGGTCCGTTTTTCCGCTTTGTAATTTCTGTTCCCTGCCCTTGTAAATGTGAAGCCGTGAGATTCCGAAATCTTTCTCATCGCTTTAGCGAAACCGGAGCATTCATGTTCTCCTGACAATGAATATTCCGTCGGCATGGATTCGAAAAAAAGGCTTTTGCTTTTTTCAAGAACAGGGATCGCTTTTTGATTGTTGCTGTCGATTATTTCCTTTTCCTGTTTTGTCGGACAGAGAACAGACTCGTGATACGATCTCATCTTCGGAAGCTCGGCTCGAAGCGCATGATAAAACGGCGTCGTGTCCCGAAGCGCTCCGTCAAACAAAGCATCGACGGTAAGCAGGATATAATTATCCGAAGTAAGACAGCATCTGAAAATCTCAATTCCGGAATTCGGTATTCTTTCGCTCCAATAGTCGAATTGGTCAAAATCGTCTGTGTTCTGATCGTTCGTTGCGGAAGCGGACGGTCCGTAAGGAATTGTTTTTCCGAAAAAATCGATATCGGTGTAATACAGGTGCGTTGAAAAGAATCCGTATCTTTTGTGAATCCTGTTCATCAGCGGAAGAAGCTTTTCCTCGGGGAAGGGCTCACCGTCCAGATTTGTCAGAAAAGAATAATTGTTGTATTCCGTATGCCGATCCCTGAGATTGCCCAGTTCCGGGCAATCTTTTAAGATCCTTTCGCAACCATGGGTTGCAAGGTCATTTTCGGGTACAGCGGAATCGTATCTGTTTGAGACGTAGTCTTCAAAATAATACATGAACCGTTCGCTTTTCAGCCCCTGACTGCATAAGAATCTGTGAATGCAATCCGATATTTCCGATAATGAAATCTTTGTACCGTAATAAAACTTATATCTTTTGATAAGTCTCATGTCTGTCCGTCAACTGAAAAAAGTCAGTTAATCTCCTTTCCGGATTTCTTTGCGTCTGTCATTTTCCTTTTTTGGGGAAATAAAACTTCTGTTATGAGATCCGTTCGTTTGAGGCCGGCCGTTTCTTCGACTCGTTTACGTTTCGATCTTTATCGTGTAAACGTATTTCGATTTCATCTCATCCGGGTTGACCTGCGGGACGCTGACGGCGGCCTTCCCGCCCTTTTCAAAGACCGTAACCGGCGCGTCGCAGCCGAGGACGGACGCTTTCAAGTCCGGGGTATAGGGGATCTCGTCCAGCGCGATTTCGCCCCAGGGGTATCTGCCGACGAAAGCGTAGACCGCGTCGCCCTTCTTCGTGTATTTGATCTCCCCGCCGATGGTATGGGTATAGGGGCGCGTACCGTAGATGCCCTCGCCGTTGACCGCGAGCCATTCGCCGATCTGCAGCAGACGCTCTTCCATAATGACCGGGATCGTGCCGTCGCCGGCGGGACCCACGTCCAGAAGGAAGTTCGAGCCCTTGGAGACAAGGTCCACGAACATCTTGATCAGCGCTTCGGCGCTCATATAGTTCGACAGCGGCTCGATGCGGTTGAAACCGAAGCTCTTGCCGATGCCGCGGCACTCCTCAAAGGGCTTGTCGAAGCAGTCCGGACTTGAAAAATCGCGTTTCTTCCTGCCGTCGATGGTATCGTACTCGCTGGTGTAGTTGCCGCAGGTGTAAACGCCGCGGGTCCCTTTGCCCCAGCGGTCGTTGGGCACGATGTAATCCCGGACCTTCGACTCGTTCAGAAGCCACGCGAGGAATTCCGCGGAGTGCCAGGTTTCGGCGGGGAAGTCCCATTCGCCGTCGGTAAACAGCGTCCAGGGCTCGTATCGCTCGATCAGGTCCTTCATCATCGGGTGCAGATGCTCGAGGGCGTACTGCTCCGGGTCCTTGACGAACAGCGGGTGGTACCATTCGTAAATCGAGTGGTAAACGCCGAATTTCACGTCCGTTTTCGCCAGCGCGGTTTTCAGCTCCATCAGAAGATCACGGTGCGGGCCGATCTCCACGCTGTTCCAGTTGACGGCGTAGGGCGTTTCATACAGACAGAAGCCGTCGTGGTGCTTCGAGGTGATGTTGATATACTTCGCGCCGGACTTCTGAAAAATCTCCGCCCAGCGGTCCGGGTCGTACAACTCCGCCTTCCACGTCGCGGCAAGGTCGCGGTAACTGACGCGATCGCCGTAGACGCGCTTGTGAAAGTCCACGACCTCGGGCATTTTCTCCGTGTCGAGCTGGTGCATATACCATTCGGAAAACGCGTCGATCCGCGAGAACGACGGCACCGAGTACACGCCCCAGTGAATAAAAATGCCGAATTTCGCGTCGTCAAACCATTGCGGCGTCGGGCGCGCGCAAAGGGAATTCCAGTTGGGTTCGTATTTCATCATGCGTACCTCCTTATCATAATTCGTATTTTACCTGAATCTGTCAGTCTTGTCAACGGTGTAAAATGCAGAAACGCTTCCCTGAATTATTGTGGGAAATATTGACAATATTTTTTTTGTATTTTATAATATAATTTAGTTTGATTCGGGGATGGGTTCGATATGACAAAAAAGGTTTTTATCAGCCATGCGCAGAACGATAAAAAATTCGCGGACAGAATCTGTGAAAAACTTGAGACGAACGGTTATTCCTGCTGGATCGCGCCGAGGGATATTCCCTACGGTACCGATTGGGCCGGGGAAATCACCGGTTCCATCAAAGAGTGCCGGCTGTTTGTGTTTCTTCTGAGCAAATCTTCCGTTGAGTCAAGACAGTGTCCGAAGGAGATCACCCTTGCGGATAACGCCGGCAAGCCGATGATCTGCATTCAGATGGATGAAACGAAGATGAATCCCATGATGGAGTATCATTTTCTCAGCGGCCAGCTCTGTTATTTCAATCCGGAGAAACCCGATGAGACGCTGGATGAGCTGCTGATCTCCGCGAAAAGGATCCTCGGCGAACCGGAAAAGCCGGAGCCCGCGGAAAAAACGCCGGAGCGTAAGAAAACAGACGAACCGACCGTGCCGCAGACAATACCGACGGTTCCGCCGCAGGCGCCGCCGACATACCCCCGGCAGGATCCGACGCCGGCGCCGCAGCCCGGACCAAAGATCCCGCAGCCGAGTCCCGCGCCGCAGCCCGGACCAAAGATCCCGCAGCCGAGTCCCGCGCCGCAGCCCGGAACAAAGATCCCGCAGCCGAATCCGGCGCCTCCGCAGCAGTGGACCGCAGCCCCGCCCGGTCGGAACCCGGTGCAGACGGCTTCACAGAATCAGTTTCCGCCGCAGAATAAGAAAAAGCCGGTCTACAAAAAAGTCTGGTTCTGGATCGTGATCATTCTCGGGGTGAATATTTCCTGCATTATTTTTTTGTTGATTCTCGGCGTCCTTTCTTCCGGGGTTCCTCAGAGCGGCATCGATCCGGATCAGAAGGCTGAGGTAAAATATGAGATCACGGATACTTATAACAGATGTTATCAGAACGAATACTCAAATGTAAGGCAGACCGTGATCGTCCAGATTAAAAATACCGGTACGTGCAATATAGACTTCGGCACATGCGAATATGACGTCAACGACCCCGACAGTCATTTTATCACAAAAAGCTATTTTTCTGTGTTCCCTCCGGTCGTTGCGCCGGGCGAAATATGCTATTTGTTCAATTCGAAATATTTGCCGGAAGGCTGTTCCGCGGATGTCGAATATCAGATCGAGCCGAAGATCGATGCGAGAGAAACAACGGCGCACACCGAATACCTTGAAGTCTATGATCTGGATTCCCGGGTGGAATTAGGCTATCCGACCGTTACCGGACGCGTCAGGAACGGAACCGGGACCGGATGTTCGTCGGTAAGCGCCTCATTTGTCTGCAGCACCCCGGATGGCAGGATCATTCTGATCGATCATGCTTATATCGGCAATCTTGAGGCCGGAGCGTCGGATTCTTTTGAGAACTATATGTACGAGTTGCCGGACGATGTGGATTTCAATACGCTTGATGTGAAAGTGTATGCTGTTTCGAAAATACAATAACGGGATTATTTTCCGGATCCTGCCGGATCCGTAATGACAAAAAAAGACGGATTGCGCTATAATAATTTAATCTTGATGGTGTTTTTTGCGAGAAGAATGGAGTGTTCGTATGGCAAAAAGAGTTTTTATCAGTCATTCCCGCAGCGATAAGGATTTTGCGGATATGATCTGCAAGCGCCTTGAGAGCAGCGGTTATTCCTGCTGGATCGCGCCGCGGGATATCCCTTACGGCAACGACTGGGCGGGGGAGGCCCAGTGTCGGTGATGTTCTGCCTTAATGATAACCGAAAGACCGGGATCCGCTCTGTGATCCCGGTCTTTTTTTCGCCGCTGCGGCGGGAGGATTCCGGTGCTTCCCGGAACCTCCCTCTCCGCGGTTTTTTTGTTTTAG
>CACYHJ010000070.1 GCA_902774165.1 Oscillospiraceae bacterium | reverse complement strand
GACGTCTGCACGCGAATGCAAACGCCTTGTTTTTCGCCCTTCCATAGATAGACCGACATAAGCAGGGCAATATTATTCCAGTTATTTAAAATTATTTTATTTTTTTCCGAACAGCGGCAAAATCTTTTTGATCTCCGGATCGAATTTTAACAGCGCCGTTTGGATCTTTTTGATATGTTTGCTCACTGCGGACTGTCCCACACCGAGCTTATCCGCGATTTCCTGCTGCGTGTATTTCTGCATCAGCAGCTCCGTTATTTGTCGATCCGTCTTACCCAGCGTCTTTAAAAACTCATCCACATAGGCGCTCCCCGCTGCAAGCTCCTCCACTGACACCTGATTCATTGCCGCCGCGCGAAGCTCCGGATCATTGATATCATCATGAAACAGAACAACGGTAACCTCCGCACGGGTATGATACAGCTTTCGATATGCGTCTTCTTTGGCGCGATTATGCGGCCGGGATGAAAAATCCGACTCTTGTGGGATACTTCGCGACAGCAGAAAAATTTCCTTTGCCCTCTGCCCGGTCGTCATTACGGGAAGCTCCTGTGCGAGCATTTCATCCGCCCAACCGTCCAGCGCAGCGGTGTAATCATCCAACGGGAGTTCATCTGCCGTTACGCCGAGCGCCGCTGCTTTAGCGTCGAGCGCGCCGTTTATGCCGGAGATTATGGAGCGAAAGTAGTTTTCAAACAGCAGATCGAGCAGCGGGTCTGCCGGGGTATCGTCTGCTTCATCGGCAGCAGATATCTCTTCTGTCGGGATATCTTCAAAGATCGATCGGATCTCCGGCGCAAGCTCCGCGGCGAGCGCGGCGACCACCTCCGCGTTTTTGTTTTTGAGCAGCGTCGGCGGGTGGTCTTTCGTGTAGTCGCCGGAAAATGCGTTGATCCCCTGACGGCGCATCTCCTTGTCCCATTCGGTTTTCAGTATTTTTTGCGCGAGGGGATAAACCGTTGCGCCGTAGGGAAGCGAGACGCTCTTTTGTTCATTCGACGGCAGACGGGTAATATCGCCCTTGCCGGAAAACATCGCCTGCGCGACCTCTTCGTCGATCGAACCGGTCAGACCGAGAAAGTCGAGATTAAAGCTTTCAGACAAAAAACCACTTCCTTTTTCAGATTAAAACAAGAAAAACAGAACATATGTTCTTTTTAGTAATATATCATAAAGAAAGCGATTTGTCAACAGTTATTTTGATGTGTTAATAGCTGTTCCTTTCAGTCTTTTTTTCCTGTTTGTTAGTCAATTCATTCTTTCGTTTCATAGCAAGCCTCACGATTTTACCCCCATGTCTATTTCCTGAATATATGCGTCAGCTTCGGGCAATCGGAGAACGCGTCGTCTGCGATCTCCTTCAACCCGTCTTGTATGGCGACGCTGACGAGATTTCCTTTCCCATCGAAAGCGAGGCTTCCGATCCTCGTCACGTTTTGCGGGATCTCGACGCGTTCTCCGTCACCGATGAAATCAAAAAGCGTGCCGCGCAGAATAATAAATCCCGCCTCGTCCGCAAACAGCGGGCAGCCGCGGAACGCCCGGTCTTCGATCGTCATCGGGTGTTCCGGCAGATCGACCCGGGCGAGGTTTTCACAGTCCTCAAACGCACCGAGCCCGATGCTTTTTACGCTCCGGGGCAGAAGGACGCGCCGCAGATTTTCTTTGCCGGAAAACGCGAACGTGCCGATGCGGGAAACGCCGTCCGGGACGGCGACCACCTCCCGATCGCCGACGTAGGAATACAAGACGTCCCGGACGATCACGAAACCGTTTTCATCCGCAAGACCGCCGCAATGAAGAAACGCCTGATCGCCGATCTCCTTTACGCCAGCGGGCAGGGCGAGCGACGCAAGGCTGCTGCCCCGGAAAGCGGCTTCGCCAATGGTCACGAGCGAATCGGGCAGGTTGACCGACGCAAGGTTTTCACACAGAAAAAACGCCTGCTCGCCGATCTCCGTTACCCCTTCGGGGATCGTGACCGACGTCACGGACGCGCGTCCGTCGAACGCCGCGACGCCGATCTTTTTTATCCCTTCGGGTATGATTACATTCGAGTCTGAACCGAGATACCTGCAGAACACGCCGCCGACGATCAGAAAACCGTTTTGATCCGCAAGCAGATCGCATCCGGCGAAAGCGACATCGCCGATCTCCGTATTCCGATCTACCTCGCCGAATTCCGACAGCTCGGCGCACCGTTCAAACGCGCCGGCTCTGATCTCTCTGACGCTTTTCGGCAGAGAGACGCTTTTTAATTTTTACGCTGGAAAAAGGCCTCTCTGCCGATGCTTTTCAGACTCTTCGGCAATTCTACGCTGATAATATTCTCCTTTTTATAAAAAGCGCGAAATCCAATCTCTGTCACGCTTTCCGGCACGACGACCTCCGCGTCCGTGCCCGAATAATCTTTCAAAATACCGTTTTCAATGACAAAATCGTGTACCTTGCTCATCGGCGCCATCCTTTTAATATATAATTCCTCTGTCGTTTCAAGACAGATACAGCAGAGCCTGCCGCCGAACGCCGCGGAGACCGCACGGATGCGGCTGCCGCATCCGTTTTTACGACGGACGCGGATCAGAAGGGAAGTTCATCATCCGGAATCGTTATGAAATTAAATACACCGAAAAGCTCCTCCAGTTCGGGCGATTCGGACATCCTGCCGGAATCGTCCGCCGCGAGGATCTCGCGGACGCAGCAGCCGCACCTGTTTTTTTTGACGGACGCAGCGTACAGCTCCATCGGCGCGCGGGCGTTTCCATAAAACAGAATGACTTTGGCAAATTCATGGTCGCAGACCGTCCGGCTGAAATCGACCAGCGACGGGCGTTCAGATTCGCCGCGATGCAGAGGCCGCGGTATTACCGCTCCGCACAGAACGGCAATTCTCTTTTCCGCTGCGATTCCGTGAAGCTCGCACGCGACCGATTTGTTTTTATCGCGGAAACCTCTGCAGGCGTCGGGATCGTTTTCGCTCATAGCCTGTATGCTGTCGATCACGACCAACCCGACGTGCTCCTCCCGCCCGAGCAGCGCGTCGATGGCGTCGGTGTACGGATCGGGAATATCGGGCATCAGGAGATCCAGCCCGAGCAGTGAAAAATACGCGTCGCAGAGCGTTTTCCATTCTTTGTCGTTCAGTCCCCGTCCTTCGATCTGCGGCAGAGACAACCCGGACAGGATCGAAAGGAAACGCTTTACGATCTCCCTTACCGGCGTGTTCATTGACAGGAACATCACGCCGCCGTGCGTTCCGCGCACCGCCGCGTTCAGGGCCGTGTTCAAAAGGAACATCCGAACGCCCTTCGCGGGATACCCCCCGAAGGACGCGGCGGCGATCAGTTCGCCAGGCTGATATCCCCGCAGCGCCGTTTCCAGCGCGATAAAACAGTATTCTTCGGGATTTGAGATATCCCCGTCGAAGGGGCCCGTTTTTTCAAGCGGGAAGGGTTTGCCGTTTTCAATCGCCAACTCTGCCATGACGGAAACCAAAATATTGTTGTCTTTCATCTTTTTTCTCCTTTACACGTATAGTTCTTTTATTGGATCAAGGCGCAGGCAACGGAAGTCTGTCATTTTATATCTCATTGCGTCGATCATTTCCGTTCCAGTTTTATAAGCCGTTCACAGCGTACGAACACGTGTTCTTCAATGGAAATCTCCCCATTCGGCAGATCTACGCGTTCCAGGTTATAACAGTCTATGAATGCGCAACTGCCGATGCTTTTTACGCTCTCCGGCAGCGTGACGCGCCGGATTATTTTGTTTTCACCAAACGCGTATGTACTGATCCGTGTGACGCCGTCCGGGACGACGACTTCGGAAAGCCCGCCGAAGTAATCAAATAAGACGCCGTTCTTAATCAAAAAACCGTTATCATCCGCCAGACGCTCGCATCCGAGAAAAGCCGCGTCTTCTATGTTTTTCACGCTCTCCGGCAATGAAATATCCGTACTCCTGCAACCATAAAAAGCGCTTTCACCGATTCTGACTACAGTATCCGGAATAAAAACAGACTTCAGTTTTTGGCAAGCAATAAATGCGTCTCGGCCGATTTCTTCCAGCCCGTCGGGCAATATTATTGTATTTGTAATTTTATTCGAAATTTTATGCGCAAACGCGTTTGCTCCGATCTTTTTTACTCCCGTCGGGACGACCACGTGCGCATCAGAACCGTAATATCCGTACAATACGTTCCCTACGATAAGGAAGCCATCCTTGTCGGTCAATCCCTTGCATCCCGAGAAAGAATCGTCTCCGAGAACGGTATCTTCCTCGGGCCGCGTGATCGTCGATAACGCACAACAGTCTTCAAAAGCGGCCTCGCCGATCTCCTTTACACTTTTGGGAATGTTAATGCTTTTCAACCTGAGGCACGCACGAAACGCCCATTTGCCGATACGCTCCAAGCCTTCCGGCAGCGAAACGCTTACGATACTTGGGGCATTATAAAACGCGCGGTCTCCGATCTCCCGCACGCCTTCCGGAATGACGATCTGCACATTGCCGTTGTACTCCTTCAACACGCCGTTCTCAATAACAAAACGGTCTGAATGGTTCATGGTTACATTTCTCCTTCCTTTCAAATATTGTATTTCTCCATTGTCTCAAGACACAGGCATCCGAGCCTGCCGCCGAATGCCGCGGCGCAGTCGATGGCGATATGGCCGCAGCCCTGCCAGATTCGCCATTTATATGCCGGGTCGATCACGTGCGTCGGCGTGTGGCCGGTAACAAAGAGCATATCCGGCGCGTACGCGGTTTCATAATCCGGCTCGCCCCAGAGGAATTCCCTCGCAGGCGTTTCGGACAGCGGGAGACAGGGATCATATTCCGGCAGCGTATGGGACAGGTGGAATTTTCTGCCGTTCACGGTTATTTCAAGCCTGAGCCCGAAGGAAAAAACGTAATCGAACACGGCTTCTTTTTCCGTCTGCGAAAGGCGCAGGAACGCTTCTTTCGTCGGCGCGCCGTCGTTGAGCATCCAGAGGATATGCGATCTTGTATTCTCATAGGGGCTGCTGCGGCGGATCGCGTTCAAAACAGACAGCGCCATTTCTTCGTGGTTGCCCTTCAGCGGGATCACGTTTTTTCTGCCCGTCATGTCGAGCAGGATTTTGATCCCGTCCTCTCCCCGGTCGATCACGTCGCCGAGGATATACAGCGTATCGCCCTCGCCGAAACTGATTTTCTCCAGCATTTGCGCGTATTTGTCGTAACACCCGTGCAGGTCGCTCATTACATAGGTCATTTAACCGCCTCCTTGCAATACGAAAATACCACTTCCGATGGGGCGTTTTCGGGACAGGAGAACGCCCTCTCTCTTTACCGCCCCCTTATAATCGCAGAAATCGGTCGTTTCGGTCCAAATCTGCCGATTGTTTACAGATTGTTTACACTCTTCGGGCATCCGGTTTAATAATACACTCTTCCATGCCCCCAAAATAGCCCACCGGGACGGTTACAATAAAACCGTCGGTCGATCCCGAAAAAAAAGAGGCCGAAACCGACCAAGTTGAGTGAGATCTGCGATTAGAAAGTAACACGAAAAGGAGAAAGAACGATGAACACATTTGCGCATTTACACGTTTATACAGGCTTCACCAATCCCGAGGGCGTTTGCGATATCCGGGACCTGGTTGAAAAAGCAAGGGAGAACGACATGGAGGCGCTGGCGATCACCGATAAAAACGTGATGTTCGGCGTACCGGATTTTATCCGGACGTGCGAACGCTATAATCTCAAGCCGATCGTCGGCTGTGAGGTCACCGTGGGCACTGCGGATGAACGATACGATCTCGTGCTGCTCTGCGAGAATATGACGGGGTATAAAAACCTTGTGCGGCTTATCTCTGACGCGTGGATAGAAAGCGACGGCGTTTCGCCCGTTGTGACCTTCGACGCGCTGGATACACACAGCGAGGGGCTGATCGCCTTATGCTCCAGACCGGACGGAAAGACCAACGCGCCGTTCCTCCGCGGCGACAAAGAAAAAGCAAAAGCCGCGGCGCTGCGGTTCCGCGGCATTTTTGGCGCGGAGAATTTCTTTATTGAGCTTCAGTACCACGGTCTGCCGGAGGATAACCAGCTATTGGCTGTGCTCGCAGAGCTTGCAAAAGAAATGGGTGTGCAGACAGTTGCCGCGAATGCCGTCCATTACGTTTATAAGACGGACGCCGAACTGCAGAAGGTCCGCGTGTGCATCGCGCTGGGGCTGTCCGAGCAGGAATACGCCGGAAAGGGGCTTGAGACCGACGAGTATTATTTGAAACACAGGGTAGAAATGGAGTATCGTTTTCACGGATATGAAGAAGCGGTGAAGAACGCAGGAAAGATCGCCGCCCGCTGCAGTGGCGATCTTGGGCTGTTCCCTGACCTGGTATCGCTTCCGCCGTTCCAAACGCCGAACGGCGAGCACGCCGGGAAGTATTTCCGGGAGCTGTGCCTGAACGGGCTGAAAGAACGCATGGGCGGGGTCATCCCGCCGGAATATAAACAGCGGTTGGAAGAAGAGATTTTGCATATCCGTAAAATGGGCTATGCCGATTACTTTCTGTTGATATGGGACGTCGTGCGGTACGCGAAAAGCGCGGGGATCACGGTGGGGCCGGGCAGAGCCGCGGAGCCGGGCTGCCTTGCGCTGTATGCCTGCGGCGTGACGGAGGTCGACCCGATAAAACACGGGCTGCTTTTTGAGCGCTTTATGAACCCGGAGAGGATCGCGCTGCCGGATATCGATATCGATGTCGCGCCGCGAGACAGATCTGCGCTTGTTCGATACCTTGAAGAAAAACACGGGGAGGGACGCGTCTTTTCCGTTTGTTCACTGCGTACCGGTTATTACGAGATCTGTGGCTACAAAACCGCAATCCTTACCGATGAGTCGGTGGAATTAATACCGCTGATCAGGAATGAAAACGGCGTTGTTATAACGCAGTATGAAGGATTGGGCTTGGAAAGATTCGGTGCGTTGGACGTAAACATTCTGCCGCTGAACGTGCTCGGCACACTGGATAAGGCGATAAGGCGCATCCGGGAAAAAGAGCCGGACTTCCGTCTGGACAATATTGACCTTGCGGACCAAGAGACCTTCGATATGCTGCGCACGGGGAAGAGCGAATCCGTTTTTGCTTTTGAGAATGAAAGCATGCGGGAGTTGCTGAAAAAAGCGTTTCCAAACTCTATGGCGGATCTCGCCGCGATTTACGCGCTGGACAGACCGGGGACGGAGGATTTTATCCAGGAATATCTGGAAGCAAAACTCCATCCGGAAAACGTGACTTACCGCACGCCCGAACTGGAGCCGATTCTGAAAGAGACCGGCGGCGTCATTCTGTATCAGGAGCAGGTCATGGAGATCCTGCGCACGCTGGCGGGGTATTCGTTGGCGCACGCAGATCTTACGCGCCGGGCGATTGCGAAAAGAATGCCGGAAGTGCTCAAATTGCAAAGAGAGATTTTTGTTTACGGCGGAGACGGAAAAGACGGCCTGCCCGCCTGCGACGGCTGCCTGAAACGCGGGATCGAAGAAAAAATCGCCAACGCCGTGTTTGACGATATCGAAAAGTATTGTCCCTATGCGTTCAATAAATCCCACGCCGTTGCCTACGCCCTGCTCGCCTACCGGACCGCCTATCTCAAATGCCATTACCCGGAGGAATGGCAAACTGCGGTAGAGGAAAACGAAGCAGCCGAAGACGATTTTTGAATTGCAATAAAAAACCGACCGTGATATAATCAGGTCGGAATTGAAGTCCAGAAAAGTTGACAGACCACACGGTTTGTGGTATTATAAGCGCTATATTGAAAAAAGGAGTTGTATCATGGATTATTATAATCAACTTAAGGAAATACCGTTTTATAAAATCCATCCTTCATATCTTCCGTTTGTAGGCGAGGACTATGACAAATACCGTATTCTGCAGGTTTCGGAAAGCCACTACTGTATGAAAATCATAGACCGGCAGAAATATAATATCCCGTATTTTAAAAACTGGTTTACTTCTGAATGCAGGGATGTTGAAGAAAATATGTTAGGTGGAAATATCACGCGAGGCGTATGTGAAAGAGTCATACGTAATGCAAAGGATGAGGAATGCCGTTTTCCGAATTTTGATAACCCTTTGCGTTCTTTTTGCAAAATCGTTCTTCAAATGGAGAACGTCAAAATGAGCAAGTATACTGATGACAGAAAAAACTATTCCCACTTCGCTTTTATGAACTTTTACCAAGTACCTGCATTTAAAAACATGGGATGCTTTAAGAATTCTTTTTACGAAGAAGCAAACAAAGAGAATATTGACAATGCTGACACTATTCTGAGCCTGTGGAGAAAAGAATCGACGGTGTTATTGGATCAAGTAATCGATATTTTAAAACCAAAGGCCGTGGCTTTTACTTCCATGGATGCATGGGAAGCATATGAGCAAAATGATGGCAAATATAAAACCAGTGAAATCATCATTCGAGCTGCACACCCAAACAGACCATGGTACAAGAAATTTGCCAAGTTGGACGGAAAAACGGGAAAACAAGCATTTGAAGACGGTCTTTTAAGAATCTACGGAAAATAAATCGCATCCCCTGCATTTCAAAGAACTGCAGGGGATGAATATTAATGATAGTTTTCCACCGCTTCTTTGAGGTCAGCGACTCCGATGTCGGCGAGGGATTGCGGAGAGAGGACGGCGGCGCGGCGGGCGTACTGCATCGCCCAGTGGCGCATGGCTTCCAGATTCACGGTCACGCGGGCGACGGCTTCGTCGCCGGGTTCGTCGGTAGTATTAGCTGTGTTTTTCTTTCACTCCATCCGAACCTTCTTCAAATCAACACATAACAGCGAGTATTCCGCGTATTCAGGGGAACAGAACTGATCTTTGATATGCAGATGATAGTCTTTTTCTTCCTTCATGGAAAAAGCGTTGGTACTGATATAAGGATCGGTTTCGTTTAACGGTCCGTCATAATCTCCGTAGAGCGAAACTTCACCATCATCAGCAAAGATGGAAATGGTTGTAAAGTCGGAATACTTTCCTTCTTCTAAAGAAAACGCAACGTCATTCCCGGCAAACACTTCTTTGAGTGCGCGAAGGAAATCATTCAGAATACGCGCGGTCAAGAGACGCTCTCCGTTATATCCTTCGTCGTCAGAATCATCTTCAGAAAAATATGTATCATCAATGAATTGCCTGAAATTCTTCATTTCACCGTTTTCATTAAACATTGTGTTCTCTCGGGATAAATCACGCAGAATAGCCCGCATCTTGTCTCTTGCGTCTGCGAATTGTTCAAACGCGAACAAATCGGGAATCATCGAGTCAAAATACAGAGCAGAATACTTTTTCACATAATCGGGTAAAGACGTTCTCACTGACAAAACCCAAATATCCTTCATAATTATTTCCTCCATTTGATTA
>CACYHJ010000069.1 GCA_902774165.1 Oscillospiraceae bacterium | reverse complement strand
CCGAACTGGAAGCCGAACCACACGGAGAAGACGGGGCCCATCAGGAAGGTGCAGCCCATCATCGCCATATTGTTGCCCTGCCCGGGATTCTGCTTCTTCTGGCGGATGACCATGTAAACGCTGGTCAGCAGCGCGGTAAGGCCGGAGACGATGGGGAAGATCCACAGGATGCTCGGCTTGTGAATGTCGGGAGAATCCGCCAGAGATATGCCGAACAGCTGGAAGCTGTCGCGGAACTTGGTGATATCTCCAACCACGCCGGCCGGGACCTTGCCTGCCTCTATCAGCGCGTCAAGATGCTTGAGAACGTCAAGCTCGCCGACAACCGCCGCGTTCTGGCTGGTTGTGCCGGTGATCGCCTGCGCCGCAGTCGTCAGCGCGGTGACGATCTCGTCGGAGATGTGCAGCACGCGGGACAGCGGCATTCTGATTGCGGAATAAAGGCCGATCATCACAGGGAACTGGATCAGCATGGGCAGGCAGCCGCTTGACATCGGGTTGAAGCCTTCGCGCTGATAGAGCGCCTGGGTTTCCTCATTGATTTTCTGCTGATTGCCCTTATACATTTCCTGAATGCGGCGGATCTTCGCCTGCATGCGCATCTGCGAGGCAGAGCTTTTCTGCTGCTTGATGGTGGAGGGCAGAAGGATCAGACGGGTAACGAGGGTGATAACAAAAATTGCAAGCAGATAATTATTGGTCAGTTGATAAAAAAAACCGATGACGTATCCGAACGGATAAGCCAGCATATTGTAAAGGCCAGTCATTTTTTCCTCCGGCTGTCTTTTTTTTCGGGCACGGGGTCATAGCCGCCGGGCCAAAAGGGATTGCAGCGCAGAATGCGGCGCGCACCCATAAATCCGCCTTTCAGAAGCCCGAAACGCTCGATCGCCGTGCAGGTGTACGCCGAGCAGGTGGGATAATATCTGCATCTTGCGGGGAATAACGGGGAAATATTCCGTTGATAAAAACGGATCGCTCCAAGGGCGGCGTGCGAGGCTTTGCTCATTTGCTTTTGCCCTCCCCTGAAAGCAGACCGGCGGCGGTAAGCTGACGCTTCATCACCGGCACGAGCTGTGTTGATTTGAGATAACACGTCTTCGACCTGGCGATAAAAATGATATCGTACCCGGGTCTGACGCTGCCGCTGAATTCGGCAAAAGCAGCCCGGATCACGCGCCTGGCTCTGTTGCGCTGAACAGCGCCGCCGATCTTCTTGCCTGTCGTGATACCGACACGACTGACGCCCGCGCGATTCCGGATCACCGTGGTGACCAGCGCGGGATCGGGGTAGGATCTCCCGCGGGCATAGGCCCGCCGAAAATCACTGTTGCTTTTTACGGTTGGGAAAACCGCCACGGCAACCACCTTCCGTGAATCAGTAGGTAAGGCGCTTTCTGCCCTTCGCTCTGCGGCGGGCAAGAACTTTTCTGCCGTTTCTGTCCGCCATTCTCTTGCGGAAGCCGTGTTCCATCTTACGATGACGCTTCTTGGGCTGGTAAGTTCTCTTCAAGGTCAGGACCTCCATTTCTGTAAGAAAATCAATAAGAACACTACCGCGCGGCATCGTTGCCTCCGCCGCCCGGGCGTTTTATTCTGTGATGACGCAGACAAAAGGGCGCAAAAAACCCCTGTAAACTCTCTGCAATGGTCAATTATATATCAAAACAAAAGGGCTTGTCAACCTTTTTTTGAGATTTCAGCCGGCAATTGCGTCATTTTTGTTAAAAATACTTTTATACCTTGTATTATTAAAAGAAATAGAATATAATAATCCTATTATTACATCATTTACGGGAATACGGATTCATTCCGAAGACATGAGGGACGGGAAAATGGACAAAAAAACAGTAAAAAATCTTTCGTTTCTGATCAACAAGGCGTACCTCGCCTTTTTCATCGTTCTGTTCTACTGCATCGCCCGCTGGGCCATCGGATATATCGCGCCGTTTCTGATCGCGATGCTGATCGCCTATCTGCTGCAGCGGCCGGTCAACTTTTTTCACCGGATCACGAAGGGAAAGATCGCCCGCGGCGTCATCGGCACGGTTCTTGTGCTGCTGATCACCGGCGTGATCATTACGCTGATCAGTATTCTCGGCGTGCAGATCACCGGGAAGCTGCGGGAATTCATCAGTTACCTGACCTCCAGGTTCTCCGAGCTGCCGATACTGATCAACACGATCAAAAACAGTCTGCTTGAATTTGCGGAGAAGCTGCCGGAATCCCTCCGCGGGACGGTGACGGACACGGTGGGAAAAATCTCCGCAGACAATATCATGACGACGGTCTCGCAAAGCCTGACGCCGGACAACATTTTATCGGCGCTGAAAACGCCCATGAGCAGCGCCTGGAGCACCATCAAGCAGCTGCCCTCGACCATCATCGCCGTGCTGATCACGATTATATCCGCCAGCTTTCTGACCGCGGACTACAAGATCATCCGCGATTTCATCCTGCTGCAGTTCAGCGCGCAGAAACGGAAAAACTTCATGCGGGCGAAGCATCTGATCACGTATTCCCTGAGCAAGATCGTCAAATCCTACCTGCTGATCATCCTGATCACCACCTCCGAGCTTGCGCTGGGCTTCGGCGTCCTCAAGCTCTTCGGCATCTACTCCGGCAAATATATCATCCCTCTGTCTCTTCTGATCGCGATCATCGACATCGTCCCCGTGCTGGGCACCGGTACGGTCCTGATCCCATGGACGATCATTTCATTCATCAGCGGCAACATCGCCATGGGCATCGGCCTTCTGGTGATGTACGCCATCATCACGGTAATCCGCCAGATCATTGAGCCGAAGCTGGTCGCCGGCCAGTTTGACCTGCCCGCGATCGTGACGATCACCTCCATGTATATCGGTACCCGGATTCTCGGGCCGATCGGTCTGTTCCTGCTGCCCATCACGGTGATCATTCTCAAGCTGCTGGTCGACGAGGGCATCATCACCCTGTTCCGCACCACCCGCTCCGTCGCCGCCCAAGAGGCGAAACGCACCGGAAAAACCACCGAAGAGGTCCTCAAAGAACACGAGCAGACAGAAGAGGAGCGCCCGAACGCAGGGCAGAAGCTCGCCGGATTCATCAGCAAGAAGGTTTCCGAGCTGCGGACTGCCGATAAAAATACCGGGACCGACGACGGCGGCAGCCCGGACGATCCGCAGGCAGACCCCGGCGACAAAAACGAATAAATCACAGAAAGGCGGAACGATTCCATGGAGAACAACTCCGTTGACAACGATCTGCGCCTGGCCGTGCTGATCGACGCGGACAACGTGCCGTATTCCTACGTGAAGGAGATGCTGGAAGAAATCACCCGCTACGGCACGCCCACCATCAAACGCATCTACGGCGACTGGACGCAGCAGACCGTTTCCGGCTGGAAAAGCTGCCTGCTGGTCAACGCCATCACGCCCGTGCAGCAATACAGCTACACCTACGGTAAAAACTCCACCGACTCGGCAATGATCATCGACGCGATGGATATTCTGTACAGCGACAACGTGGACGGCTTCTGCATCGTCTCCAGCGACAGCGATTTCACGCGCCTTGCGACACGCCTGCGGGAGGCGGGGAAACGGGTAATCGGCATCGGCGAGAAAAAAACACCCGCGCCCTTTATTGCCGCCTGCGACAAGTTCATCTATCTTGAGATCCTCAAGCCGCCCGCCGAGCCACCGAAGCAGCAGCAGAAAAAGAGCGCACAGAAGAAGAGCAAAGAAAAAGAGAAAGAAAAGGAACCCGCGAAGAAGACCGATAACCGCGCCGGCAGCGACGGCACGCGCAAATCCGGCCTGCCGGCGGACGTGCTGCGGCTGATCTCGGACTCGATCGATATCGTCGCCGACGACGACGGCTGGGCGTTCCTGGGAGAAATCGGCAACCTGATCTCGAAAAAACGTCCGGATTTCGACCCCCGGAACTACGGGTTCATGAAGCTTTCGGACCTGATCAAGAGCTCCGACGCGTTCCTGACCGATATCCGTGTAACCTCCGGCAAAAACGTCAAGCATATCTATATCAAAAACAATATTTAATTGCTTTAATAATTTATTCATAAAATAGTGACGTTCCTGTTTTATTTCTGCACATAATCTCGTCATTTTGCACAAAAATTAAAACCAGCTGTGAAATAATTGAAAAAATTTCTTCATATTTCCTTTATGTAATTATATTGTTGCGCGATTGTGTTATACTTCGTACATCATTTCACGAAAATAAACGATGAGGAGCGAGCAATCATGCTTGAACAGCTTTTTCAGACCCTTCAGAGCTTCTTCGACATTCCGTCCCTCGACAATTTCTTCAGCGGCCTCAAAGGCGGCAACATTGACTTTATCGGCGGATTCCTTTCGATGCTCACCGGTCTTCTCGGCGGCAATTCCGCAAACTGAGTCCAGAAAATACGCAAAAAAGGCAGCAGCGCGGCAAAGCGACTGTTGCTTTTTTTATTATTTGATTATATAATAAGAAAGAATGAATCGACAGGGCAGGTGAACCTCATGGCAGAGAGCGACGGCAGCGCGCCGGCAAGAAAAAACGAACCGACGAAGAAAAGCATGACGGTCCCGATCATCCTGATCGCCGCGGCGATGGTGGTCGGCCTGCTGCTGGTTTTCACCGGGAACGACGGTCCGTCGTCGCCCGCGCCGGCGACGCAGCCCGTCTACCCGCAGCCCGGCGCCGCAGCGCCGCAGACCACGCTTCCCGCAGCGGTCGCCCCGACGGGAGCGGAAGAAGCGACGGGGGCGGCGGCGACAACGCTTTATTACGGCACGACGCCCCTGACCGCCGTACCGCAGGAATCCGCCGCGCCGATTGCAGCCGAACCGCAGACCGCGCCGCCGGAAACGGAAGCCCCGGCGCCGCAGACCACCGCGAAGGAGGGCGTCGCCGCGCAGTTCACCTCTGAAAACGGTTCTCTGCTGGTGGATACCTCCCCGGAGAACAAGTTCACAAGAATCATTTCGGATCAATTTGACATTTCGCCGGATCTGCTCACCGCAATCTATGCGATCCCGGATACCGGCCAGAATTATGTGATGGAGTGGAACGGCAAAAAAGACGCTTCCGGCAAGCTGATCCGAAACGCGGAAACGATACGGCGTTGTTATCTGATCGACATCAACGGCAGGGTCACCGATATCGCCGCGGCGGATTACAGCGAGTGCGTCGGTATGAACCGCATCGAGAACAGCTTCGCCATGGAATCTCTGATCAAGCAGATGCTGATTCCACAGATCGAAAAAGCCATCAACTGAACGATACCGTCAATTACATTCTGAAAGGAAGCATCCGATATGTTTAACGCAAAAGCAACCAAAGACGCCTGCGTGCAGTGGATCCGTGACTTTTTTGAAAAGAACGGAAAGGGCTGCAACGCCGTCGTCGGCATCTCAGGCGGCAAAGACAGCTCCATCGTGGCGGCGCTCTGCGTCGAAGCGCTGGGCAAAGACCGGGTCATCGGCGTGCTGATGCCCTGCGGCGAGCAGCATGACATCGACATGGCAAAGCTGCTGGTTTCCCACCTGGGCATCCGCCATTACATTATAAATATAAAGGACGCAGTGGAAGGCGTAAAATCAAATCTTCCCTTTGAGCCGACGCCGCAGACCCTGACGAACCTGCCCGCCCGCATCCGCATGACGACCCTTTACGCCGTGGGGCAGAGCCACAACGGCAGAGTCGCCAACACCTGCAACCTTTCGGAGGACTGGGTCGGCTACTCGACGCGTTACGGCGACGCGGCGGGTGATTTCAGTCCCTGTTCGCACCTGACCGTGCAGGAGGTCAAGGCGATCGGCAGAGAGCTCGGCCTGCCGGCGGTGTTGATCGACAAGGTGCCCATCGACGGCCTCTGCGGCAAGACGGACGAGGACAACCTGGGCTTCACCTACGCGGAGCTTGACCGGTATATCCGCACCGGCGAGATCGACGATCCGGCGAAAAAAGAAAGAATCGACCGCATGCACAGGATGAATCTGTTCAAGCTGCAGCTGATGCCCGCGTTTGAGTATACGCCGGAAGCGTAAAAACAAAACGATACATTACAGAGGAGCAATCAAAGATGAAGAACCTGAAACTGGCTGTTGTCGCCGACCTCCACCATTATTCCAGAACGCTGGGCGATACCGGCGGCGCGTATTACCGCAGAAGCTCCACCGACCAGAAATGTCTGGCGGAGAGCGGCGATATTACCGACGCGATCTTTGCGGAGATTGCCGCGAGCGACTGCGACGCGGTGCTGATCGCCGGCGACCTTTCCAACGACGGCGAAAAAGTCTCTCATGCCGAAATCCGCGAAAAGATGGCGCGCCTGGCAGAAAAAAAGCCCGTCTACGTCGTTTACGCAACCCATGACTGGTGCAACAGCAACGACGCGGCGCGATATGAAGGGGAGGAAGTCATTCACGAGGGAGTTCCCACCATGACGCCCCCGGAGCTGCGCGAATACTACCGGGACTACGGTCCGAAGGACGCGCTGAGCGAATATGTCTGCGAGATCGGCGCATCCTCCTACTGCGTAAAAGTCAAAGAGGGCTTCCGCATCCTCGGCATCAACGACGACAAAAACGGCAAGGGCTGCGCGGGCTATACGGACGAACACTTCGCCTGGATCCTCGGCCAGATCAAGGAAGCGAAGGAAGCGGGCGATACGGTCATCGCAATGCAGCATCACCTGATCATGCCGGGCATCTCGATGCTGGTCAACGGCGGGCAGATCATTGCCGACGCAGGCGAACGCGCGGACGCAATGGCGGACGCTGGACTTGAATATCTTTTTGTCGGCCACTCGCACATGCAGCGGATCTCCTCCCGCATCTCCGGGAACGGCAACAGGCTCTGGCAGATCAATCTCGGCTCGTCCTCTGGATATCCCGCGCCGTGGACGATGTTCACCGTGGACGATACGCGCGCGTATGTTGACGTGAATTATCTCAGGGAATTCACGTTCGACGGAGAGGTACGGACTGACGAATACATCAAAGAACACACGCTCGGCGTTGTGAAAAACATCATCGAAAACGCCGACAAGGGAGAAGAAGCGCTTGCCCGGCAGCTTCGCTGCTACGGGCTCGACTGGTCGAAAGTCGGCATTCCGTACCCTGTCGTGCGCAAATTCGCGCAGCACGTCAAAAACGACAGTATCAAACAGATCGCCGGGTATATCAACGCCCTCACCTTCGGAAAAGGGATCGATAAAGAAGCCGCGAATCTGCTTGACAACGTAAAGCTGTCAAATCTTGTTTATACCCTGTTTCTGAACGTATTCGACGGCAGCGTAAACAAGTTTGCGCCGGACACCCCCGTTTACCGGGTCGTGACGGACGCCGCGTCTCTGCCCCGCCGTTTCACGAAGCTGTTCCCGATCCCGGCGCTGAAGTCCGGTAAGCCCGCCGAGCTGTTCGCGAAGATCGAGCAGACAGCAAAAGAGGTGCTCTGGCCCTCCGGCCCGGACAATCAGCATGCGATTCTCGACCGGAGGAAATAAGATGAATCCCGTGATCGAAACCATCGTCGCCGACGCGATCCGCGCCTGCGACCCGGAACAGAACGTCTTTGACGCCGTATCGCGGCGGGAATACGCGGAACCGCCGACGGTGATCTCCATCGGCAAAGCCGCGGTCTCGCAGGCCCGCGGCGCCGCGCGGGCGCTGAACGGACGGATCCGGAAAGGCGTGATCGTGACAAAATACGCCCACGCGGTCGATCCGCCGCAGGGGTTTGACGTCTATGAGGCGGGGCATCCCGTCCCGGACGAAAACTCCGTCCGCGGCGCAAAGGCCGCGCTGGAGGCTGTCAAGGGCCTGACGGAGCGCGACACGGTGCTGTTTTTGGTCTCCGGCGGCGGGTCCGCCCTGTTCGAGCTGCCGGCGGTGCCCCTTGCCCGGCTTTCGGAGATCACGGAAGAAATGCTGAAAAAAGGCTGCGAGATCAACGAGATCAACACCGTGCGAAAAAAGCTGTCCCTTGTCAAGGGCGGCGGGTTTGCCGCCGCCTGCGCGCCGGCGAAGGTCGAAAACCTGCTGCTATCGGACGTGCTGGGCGACCCGCCGGAGATCATCGCCTCCGGCCCGGGCGTCGAGGACACGACGCCCGACGGCTTTGCGGCAGCGACGGCGGAGAAATACCGGCTGACGCTGACGCCGCGGGAAAAGAAGCTGCTGCGCGCCCCGGCGCCCGTCCTCCGAGGCGAACCGGGCGTCACATTTACGGGCAGCCTGAAGCTCCTGCTCTCGGCGGCAAAAAAAAGCGCCGAGGCGCTGGGGTACGGCGCGACGGTCCTGAACGACGCACTGACCGGCGAGGCGCGGGAAAAGGCGCGGGAATTCTGCGAATTTTTGGTAGAGGAACAAAAAAAGCACCCGCAAGAAAAGCGGGCGTATATCATGGGCGGTGAGACGACCGTCACCATTCACGGCGGCGGAAAGGGCGGCAGGAATCAGGAATTCGCCCTCGCGGCAGCAAAATATCTGGACGGCACAAACGGGATCACCGTGTTTGCCTTCGGCTCGGACGGCACCGACGGGCCCACCGACAACGCCGGCGGATTTGCCGACGGCGCGACGGCTGGCCGCATCCGCAGCCACGGAAAATCCGTCGACGACTATCTTGCGGACAACGACAGCGCCGCGGCGCTGGCGCTCTGCGGCGGACTGATCGTCACAGGACCCACCGGCACCAACGTCAACGACCTTTATATGGGGCTGATCGGCTGAATCCTCATACACATCACAACAGAACCCGATAAAAAACGCCCTGCGCGGCCGACATGAGCCGTGCAGGGCAAATTTTGATTTTGTTACGCCCAGGGATCCTGCGAAACGGGTCTTCGGATATCGGGCAGCAGGAAATTCTCCCACCAGTACCAGATCGTCCCGCCCTTGGCGCGCATCTGGATCTGACGCGGGGAATCCGCGCCGGAGGACGTCACGTTGAGCGTGGCGTACCCCTCGTTCTGAAACGCGTACGGTCCTGCCGAGATCGTGACCGTATAAGGCATTGCGGGCGTATAGTCGTTCTGCGGGCTCGTGCCGGCGAAATAGGAACGGGGCACATAGGCCTTGCCGCCCAGCCGGTCCCGCAGGAACTGCTGCTCATATACGCTCATGGGCTTCGGCTGCCGGAGGTAATCCAGCATTTCGATACAATCCTTCGGGCTCGTCTCATAACGGCAGAGCGCGGCGATCACCAGCGCCGCCGTGGCGAAGGGCGAGGAAAAATCCGCCCCGGGCATCGTTTTGAGTTCTTCCACGTTCTGCGGAAGGGAATCAAAGGTAAAAGTCTGGGATTCGTTTGGCATGGGAACCTCCTTGCAGTTGGTAAATTCTGATTTAACGGCGAAGCCGTAAAAATCAGAATTTAAGTCCCGAGTACCGAGGCCCGAGTCTCGAGGCGTTGAAATCCGAGCAGGATTACGATAATAAAGACTCGGTTTATCTCAATTTTCA
>CACYHJ010000068.1 GCA_902774165.1 Oscillospiraceae bacterium | reverse complement strand
AAGAAATACGGCGACAGAGCGGATGTAACGCGGCCGGAACTGGAAGCTTGTTACAGTGACATACAGACGCTTATCGATGACGGGAAACTCTTTTCTGACAGTAAGGATGCGCATGTGACGCAGGAAATCCTGCAATCCCGTCCGCTTGTGATCAAAGCAATGTGCCTGCATGTGGCGCATACCTGCAACCTGAACTGTGATTACTGCTTTGCAAGCCAGGGTAAATATCACGGGGAACGCGCCCTGATGAGCTTTGAGACGGGAAAACGCGCGCTGGACTTTCTTGTGGAGAATTCCGGCACGAGACGGAATCTCGAGGTTGACTTTTTCGGCGGCGAGCCTCTGATGAATTTTGACGTTGTAAAACAGCTTGTCGGTTATGCGAGGGGCATCGAAAAGGAAAAGAATAAAAACTTCCGTTTTACACTCACCACAAACGGGATGCTGATCGACGACGACGTGATTGATTTCTGCAACAAGGAGATGAGCAACGTCGTTCTGAGTCTTGACGGCAGAAAAGAAATCAACGACAAACACCGCGTGGATTACGCCGGGAACGGCAGCTATGATAAAATCGTCCCGAAATTCCGTGAATTTGTCCGCAGACGCACCGGCGGAACATATTATATGCGCGGAACCTACACCCATGAAAATCCGGATTTCACAAACGATATCTTTCATATGGCCGACCTCGGCTTTACCGAGCTGAGCATGGAACCGGTCGTGGCCTCGCCGGATGATCCCGCTGCGCTTAGGGAGGAAGACCTTCCGATTCTCTTTGAGCAGTATGAGATTCTTGCAAAAGAAATGCTCCGGCGCAAAAAGGAAGGGACGCCATTCGAGTTTTATCACTATATGCTGGACCTTTCAAAGGGTCCATGTCTGTATAAACGCATCACCGGCTGCGGCTCCGGAACCGAGTACGTCGCTGTCACGCCGGCGGGGGAGCTTTATCCCTGCCACCAGTTCGTCGGTGACAAGGCGTATCTTTTGGGCGATATCCGGAACGGAATCACAAATCAGGAGCTACGGAACAAATTCAGGCTTTGCAACGTTTTCTCTCACGAGGAATGCCGTCAATGCTGGGCGAATATGTACTGCTCCGGCGGCTGCGCCGCAAACGCTTATCACGCCACCGGCGATATCAACGGCGTTTATGAGTTCGGATGCAAGTTATTCAAAAAGAGAATCGAATGCGCAATTATGATGCAGGCCGCCTTGCAGGAGGAAGCTTTATGAGTCTGAACGACACCCCGTCCGGGGAACGGATCCATATCGGTTTTTTCGGGATGCGAAACGCCGGAAAGTCAAGCGTCGTCAACGCAGTGACAGGACAGGACCTCTCGGTTGTATCCGACGTCAAGGGAACGACGACAGACCCCGTATATAAGGCGATGGAGCTTCTGCCGATGGGGCCGGTTGTTATCATTGACACGCCGGGTTATGACGACGAGGGGCAGCTGGGCGAGCTGCGCGTCAAAAAGACGAAACAGGCGCTCAATCGCTGCGACTGCGCGGTGCTTATTGTTGACGGCGTATTCGGCAAGCGCGCGCAGGATATTGAATTGGAGCGTTTGTTCAGACAAAAAGACCTGCCGTATCTGATCGTTTACAATAAGTCCGACGTCTCGGACAAAGAATATGCAGACGGCCTGTCGCTGTCCTCTTTTTCAAAGCCCGATATGGAGCTTCTGAAAAACAGGATTTCGCTTCTGATCAAAACCGACGGAGATGCAAAACGTATCATCGGCGATAAGCTGAATGACGGCGATCTTGCGGTTCTTGTCGTCCCGATCGACTCCGCGGCGCCGAAGGGCCGTCTGATCCTGCCGCAGCAGCAGACGATCCGGGATATTCTTGACGCGGACGCACAGGCGGTTGTCGTGAAAGAAAATATGCTGGCGGAAACGCTTCATAAGCTATCGGTTCGCCCCGCTGTCGTGATCACGGACAGCCAGGTGTTCAAAAGAGTCGCGAAGGATACGCCGGACGAGATCCCGCTGACCTCATTCTCGATTCTGATGGCGCGATATAAAGGTTTTTTGTCCGCAGCCGTCAAGGGCGCTTCGGCGCTGTCAAGGATTGAAAACGGCGACAGGATCCTGATTTGCGAGGGCTGTACGCACCACAGACAGTGCGATGATATCGGTACGGTCAAGCTTCCGGCCTGGATCCGCTCCTTTACCGGGAAAAATCCCGTATTTGAACATACCTCCGGCAGAGAGTTTCCCGAAGACGTCTCTGCTTACCGCATCGTGGTTCATTGCGGCGGATGTATGCTCAACGAACGGGAGATGCGTTACCGTATGAAAACCGTTTTGGATTGCGGGATCCCTTTTACAAATTACGGGACGCTGATTGCGCATATGAACGGCATTCTTGAAAGAAGCCTTCGGATTTTTCCGGAGATTACAATGGAATAATCTCGGTTTTCCGAAACACCGCCGAAACTTCCGGCGGTGTTTTTGTATATTCTGCGTCAGCGCCGCCAATACTTAACTGCGAAGTCCTCTTATGTACATATCTGATTCGGAGGGCGATTATGCAGATCAATAAAGTGGAAATCAGCGGGATCGATACCAATAAACTCAGAGTATTGTCCGATGACGAAAAGAAAGCGCTTCTTCTGAAAGCAAAGCAGGGAGATAAAAAGGCATCTGACGAGCTTGTCAAAGGGAATCTCCGGCTTGTTCTGAGCGTTATTCAGAGGTTCGCAAACAGGGGTGAGTCCATGGACGACCTGTTTCAGGTCGGGTGCGTCGGCCTGATCAAGGCGATCAGAAATTTCAATACCGATCTTGACATCAAGTTCAGCACCTATGCGGTCCCGATGATCGAGGGGGAGCTGAAACGGTATCTTCGTGATTTTAATTCGATCCGCGTCTCGCGGTCTGTAAGGGACACGGCGTATAAGGCAATCCAGGCGAGAGACCGGCTGCAGAACAAGAGCGAAAAAGAACCGACCGCGGAAGAAATCGCCGCTGAAATCGGTGTTTCAAAATCCGCGGTCGTGATCGCGCTGGAAGCGGTCTCCGATCCGATTTCCCTGTATGACCCGGTATACTCCGATAACGGCGATACCCTTTATGTGATGGACCAGCTCGGCGACAAAGGCGGGGAAGACGACTGGATTGAGGAAATCTCTCTGCGGGATCAGATTGCGGCGCTTTCCGACAGGGAAAAGAAAATTCTGAATCTTCGTTTTCTCCGCGGCATGACGCAGACGGAAGTCGCAAAAGAGATTGATATTTCTCAGGCTCAGGTATCAAGGCTCGAAAAGGCGGTGTTGAAAAAAGTTAAGGGAGAATAAAGATCCGCGCCGGAGAATAGAATATACGGGTGATTCAGTTATGAAAAAAATAATCGTTGTATTGTTCTCATTGATTATGGCGTTCTCGTTCCATTCTTTTGCCGCCGATGGGGAGATCCCTTATCCCGTAATCTCTTCCGGCGGTCCAATTCCCGTTTCTGCGTCCGCGAAGGCCGCAATGAGCGATACGTCCATGAAGGTTGAAGTGAGATGCAAATCCGCTCTGCTGATGGAAGAAAAAACGGGCATGGTTCTGATGGCAATGAATGAAAACGAACGCCTGTATCCCGCTTCGGTTACAAAAATCATGTCCCTGCTCCTTGTCTGTGAAGCAATTGAACAGGGCGTTCTTTCGCTCGACCGGAAAATAGCGGCGAGCGCGGAAGCGTGCGAAAAAGGCGGATCGCAGATCTGGCTTGAGGAAGGCGAAGAAATGACGGTGGATGAGCTCCTGAAAGCAACCTGCGTGTTCAGCGCAAACGACGCCTGTACGCTGCTGGGTGAAGCGGTTGCCGGCAGCGACGAGGCCTTTGTCGAGATGATGAATGAAAAAGCCGCGCAGCTCGGAATGACGAAGACGCATTTTGAAAACTGCACCGGGCTTGACGATACCGCAGACGACCATAAAACCACCGCATACGATATTGCGTTGATGTCGCGGGCGCTGTTGCGGCATGATATTGTGAAGAAATACTCAAAAATCTATATGGATTCCCTTCGCGGCGGCGAGACGCAGCTTGTCAACACGAATAAGCTTGTCAGATCCTATAAAGGTATCACCGGATTGAAAACAGGTACCACAGATAAAGCCGGCTGCTGCATTTCCGCGACAGCGGAGCGGGACGGCCTTTCCCTCATCGCCGTCGTACTCGGCGCGGAGCGCAGCGACGACAGATTTGCGGCGGCAAAAGCAATGCTGGATTGGGGCTTTGCGAATTATGAATGCTGTACCCCGCAAATCGATCCGGACAGTATTCCGGAGGTTCATGTCGAGCGCGGCGTTTCTGCGCAGATCACGCCCATTGCCGCCGATTTAAAGCCCCTGATTCTGGCAAGAGGACAAAAGTCTGAAATCAAGACGGAATTCGACGTAATACAGAGCCTGGAGGCTCCGATCGAAAAAGGACAGACTCTGGGCAGCGTCAGATTTATTCTTGCCGGAGAACTGCTTGCGGAATTCCCGTTAAAAGCGGCAGATCAGGTTGACCGCCTGAAGTTTACGGATTATATACGATATCTGTTTACCTTTTTATAATGTAAATTAAAATAAATCCTTTTAACTATTGAAAAATTGTTGCAATTAGTGTACAATAGCATAAACAAAATATTTACTGCGGAGGTCGCAAGCAAGATGCCCATCAGATTGAACAGAAAGTATCTGGCTCCGTTTATTTCCGAGGAAGACTATGCTGCTGTTTTACCGGAAGTGGAAAAAGCGCACGCCAAATTATACTCTGATAAAGAGAATGCCGCCGGCAACGCCTATCACGGTTGGCTGACGCTGCCTTTTGATTACGACAGGGAAGAGTTCACACGGATCAAAGCTGCGGCCGCGAAAATCCGTTCGGATTCGGAAGTTCTTGTGGTGATCGGGATCGGCGGCAGTTATCTGGGCGCAAGGGCGGTTATTGAATTCATCAAATCGAAGAATTATAATATCACGCACGATAAGAACGATCCGCAGATCTTTTTCGTCGGCAACAGCATCAGTCCCGCAGAGCTTTCCGAGGTTTACGATATCTGCAAAGCGAAGGATTTTTCGGTCAATATTATTTCAAAATCCGGCACGACAACAGAGCCGGCGATCGCGTTCCGTATTTTCCGTCAGCTTCTGGAGGAGAAATACGGGAAGGCTGATGCCGCAAAAAGAATCTACGCAACAACAGACGCGTCAAAGGGAACGCTGCGTGCGCTGTCCGTCCGGGAAGGGTATGAAACCTTTGTCGTCCCGGACGACGTGGGCGGCAGATACTCCGTTCTTACCGCAGTCGGGCTTCTTCCCATCGCCGCGGCGGGAATCGATATCGATGCGCTGATGAAGGGTGCTGCGGACGCTGCGAAAGAATACAAGAACGACAACGTCGCTCAGAACGACTGCTGCCTGTACGCGGCTGTCAGAAATATTCTTTATCGCAAGGGTAAAGCCGTCGAGATGATGGTCAGCTATGAGCCTGATTATCAGATGATGAACGAGTGGTTCAAGCAGCTGTTCGGTGAAAGCGAAGGCAAGGACGGCAAAGGGATTTATCCGTCCAGCGCGATTTATTCCACCGATCTCCACTCCCTCGGGCAATATGTTCAGGAAGGGGAGCGGATTCTGTTTGAAACCGTGGTTGTCTTCGACAGCACCAAACATGACGTTATCGTCAAGGAGGATGCGGAAAATCTCGACGGTCTGAATTTCCTTGCCGGCAAAACGCTTTCCTACGTCAACAGAAGGGCGTTTGAAGGCACCGTTCTCGCGCATACCGACGGGGGAGTGCCAAACGTGATTCTCGAGCTCCCAGCCATGGATGAGCATTCACTGGGCGAGCTGATTTATTTCCTTGAAAAAGCCTGCGCGGTTTCGGGCTACATTCTCGGCGTAAATCCCTTCAACCAACCGGGAGTGGAAATGTATAAAAAGAACATGTTCGCGCTTCTGGGAAAGCCCGGTTACGAGGCGCTGAGCGAGGAACTGAAGGCAAGATTAAACGGTTAATTATTTCTTGAAGGAGAGGAATTAAAATGGTTAAATTACTGATCGGCACAAAGGGCAGCGGCAAAACAAAGAGACTCATTGAAGAGGTCAACAAAGCTCTCGCGACGTCTAAGGGGAATGTTGTCTGCATTGAAAAGAACAAGGTTCTTTCTTATAATGTGAATTATCAGGCAAGGCTTGTCACCACCGATGATTACGGCATCAGCGGATATCCCATGCTTTACGGTTTGCTTTGCGGTCTTTGCTCCGGCAACCACGACATCACCGACGTCCTCGTTGACGCGACGCTGCGCATCGGTTCAAGAGACGCAAACGAAACCGCTGCGTTCCTGAGACAGGTTGCCGATCTTTCCAAAGTGTCCGAAACCGATTTCGTGTTCACGCTTTCGATGGATGAATCCGATCTTCCGACGGAAGTCTTTGAATTCTGCAAAAAAATCTGATTTTTTTCTTGACAAACACGCAGCGTATAGATATAATAGTAAGGTATGAATTTTGGAGGTTTCCGTATGTATCTTGATCTTACCGCTGTCTTCGGCAATGACGGAGCAAGCGTGGAATTTGACCGTAAGATCAAGCTCGACGGGGACGATCAGGAAGCCGACCCCAATTTTATTTCCGGCATCCACTGCAAGGGCAGGATTTACAACCGCGCGGGAATGGTGGAAATGGACGCAACGGCGGACTTTGATTATCAGGCTCCCTGCGACAGATGCGCGGAAGAAGCGACGCATCATTTCAATCTGCCGCTTCAGCACAAACTGATCCAGCACCTCAGCGGCGAGGATAACGACGAATACATAGTTCTCGGCTCATCCTCACTTGATCTTGACGGCCTTGTATGGGAAGACGTGATTCTTTCCCTGCCGATGCAATGGCTTTGCAGTCCAGATTGCAAGGGGTTGTGTCCCATGTGCGGCGCGAATCTGAATCAAACGACCTGCGGATGCAAAAAACCGGTCGATCCGAGATTCGATATTCTCGAGAGTCTTCTCGATAGTTAAAGTACACACAGTGTAGGAGGAAATTAACCATGGCAGTACCTGCAAGAAGAACTTCAAGTGCAAGAAGAGACAAAAGAAGATCCAGCGTATGGAAGCTGAACGCTCCCGAGATCGAAAAATGCCCCAACTGCGGCGAATACAAGAGAAGACACAGAGTTTGCCCGGCTTGCGGTCAGTATAGAGGTCGTCAGGTTCTTACGATCAAGGAAGACTGATTTTCGATAACCTGTTATCGAGGCGGAGAAGATTTCTTCCCCGCCTTTTAAGTGTTTTATTAAGGAGTTTTCAATGTCCGTCAAGATCGACGCGGTTCAAAAGGGAACAAAAGGGTATCGAAAGGGAATCCGCCCGGGAGATACCCTTGTATCAGTAAACGGCCATGAGATCTTCGACGTTCTCGATTACCGGTTTTACGCTGACGCGGATGACCTTTACTTGCAGACGATCAACAGCGGCGGAAAGCTTCATACCCGCCACATCCGGCATTCTGAAGGCGTTGACGACCTCGGGCTGGAATTCAGTTCCTATCTGATTGATAAAAAACAGAGCTGCAGGAACAAATGCATTTTCTGCTTTGTGGATCAGATGCCGCCCGGCATGAGGGAAAGCCTGTATTTTAAGGACGACGATTCAAGACTTTCGTTCTTTTTCGGTAATTATATCACACTGACCGCAATCAGCGAACGGGAAGTTCAGCGTATTATTGACATGCACATCAGCCCGATCAATATTTCGGTCCATACGATGAATCCGGAGCTTCGGGTAAAGATGATGGGGAATCCCCATTCCGGCGAGGCGCTGAAGATCATCGACCGGCTCGCCGACGCCCGGATCAAAATGAATACGCAGCTCGTTCTTTGCCCCGGAATCAACGACGGGGAGGAATTGCGTTATTCTCTTGATGAACTCTCGAAGAGATATCCCGCCGTGCAGAGTATTGCCGCCGTACCGGTGGGCCTGACGTCCTTCCGGGAGGGCCTGTATCCGTTAAAGCCGTATGACCGGCAGAGCGCCGCCGAAACGCTTGATATTATAGAGGAATTCAATTCACATTTCAGATATTATAACGGGTTCAATCTCTGCAGCCCCGCGGACGAGTTTTTCATCAAAGCCGAAAGAGAGATTCCGGACCCGTCTTACTACGGTGATTTTTCACAGCTTGAGAACGGCGTTGGTATGTGGGCTCTGACGAAGCAGAGCTTTCTGAATGCGCTTGCGGGCTCCGATTTAAGGCAAGCCTCCGGACGCAGCGTTATGATTGCGACCGGAGAGGCTGCGTTTCCGCTGTTGTCACAGCTTGTTGATGCGCTGATCGGGAAGGCCCCCGGAACAAACGTCAGGGTTCATAAGATCCGGAACACTTTTTTCGGCGAAAGCGTCACTGTCGCCGGTTTGTTGACCGGTCGGGATCTTGAACAGCAGCTTCGGGGCGTGATCCTCCCGGGAAGCGTCCTGCTCCTCCCATCCTCCGTCATTAAAACGCCGCAGGAACGCGTATTCCTGGATGACGTCAGCGTTGACGAATTGTCTGAGCAGCTCGACGTTGAAATAGAAATCATCGGCGAGACGGACGGCAGAGAGCTTCTGGAAAGAATATTAGGAAATTGAGGAGATATTATGGCAAAACCGATCGTCGCCATCGTCGGCAGACCGAACGTCGGGAAATCCACATTATTCAATAAACTCAGCGGCAGACGGATCGCGATTGTCGACGATACTCCCGGCGTCACGAGAGACCGTCTTTATGCCGACTGTGAATGGCTCGGCCGTCATTTTCTGATCGTCGACACCGGCGGCATCGAACCCTTTTCCGAGGACACCATTTTAAAACAGATGCGCGCACAGGCGCAGATCGCCATCGACGACGCGGACGTCATCATTCTCATGACAGACGTAACCGCCGGCGTAGTGGCAACCGACAGAGAAGTCGCGCAGATGCTGATGAAAAGCAGCAAACCGGTGATTCTCGCTGTCAATAAATGCGATTCCATCGGTGCGCCGCCGGATGATTTCTATGAGTTTTACAATCTCGGGCTTGGCGACCCGATTGCGATTTCTTCCGTTCACGGCCACGGGACCGGCGATCTGCTGGATGAGGTTTTAAAGTATTTCCCGCCCGAGGAGGAAACCGATGAAGATACCGACGTGATCAAGGTTGCGGTAATCGGAAAACCGAACGTCGGCAAATCTTCGCTTGTCAACGCCGTATGCGGAGAGGACCGTATGATCGTATCCGATATCGCCGGAACGACAAGAGACTCCACCGATACGCTTGTCACCGTCGGCGGAAAACAGTATCTGCTGATTGATACCGCCGGCCTGCGCAGAAAATCACGGGTTGAGGACAGCATTGAGAAATACAGCGTTTTGCGGGCTGTCGCCGCCGTGGAACGGGCGAATGTGTGCGTTATCATGATTGACGCGCTTGTCGGCTTCACCGAACA
>CACYHJ010000067.1 GCA_902774165.1 Oscillospiraceae bacterium | reverse complement strand
AACTACGAAAAGAAAGATACCCCCGGCAAGGGCATTTCGGACGTGGTTTTCAACAGAGTGACGGTGCTGTCCGCGGGTGAAAAGTGCACCGTCAGCGGCCTCAGGGACGCAAAGATCCGCAATATCAGCTTCAACGATCTTGTCGTCAAGGGCAAGAAGATCGGCGCGCTGAATTACCGCACCGCGTTCCATATGATGAAAAACGTCGATCGTATTAAATTCGGAGTGGAATACGACGGCGCATTCGCAAGACTGCTGAACTTCTTCGAGCTTCTGATCAGCCGGATGCTTGCGCTGTTCGGCGCACTTTGAAAGACTGCCCCAAACTGATCGGTTGTTTAAGCCGCCCCCTGTCAGGCAGACAGGGGGCGGCTCTGTTTCAGGTCGTTTTTCTGTTTATTCCGATTTTCAGGGCGGGTTCACGTCAGTCCGGATACCGCACGGTCCTGCCGGTGAAGAGCTCGACGACGAACACGCTCAGATTCGTGAAGAACTTCTGGAAGAAGCCGACGAAGCGCAGCTCGGCGAGCAGGCTTTTCTCTTCTCTTTCATCCGCAAGGGCTTTGACCTCTTGCATATTGCCGAAATCGTACCAGCGCACGACGCGCGTGTCATACTGATCCGGCGCGTTCTCGTCCAGCTCGATGATCCGGTAGCCGTACTGAGTGGAGAACGACCCGCCGTTGTAGCGGGAGGAAGGCGAGGTGCACAGATCGATCCCCTGATATTTCACGCCGAACGCGTTGGTGTGGTCGTGGCCGGTAAAGAGGGCGAGAACGTCTCCGCGCTCTTTCATGGCGTCGAACTGGCCGTGATCGTAATAACCGGGACAGGGATATTCGTGCAGCATCCCGTAATTGGTGTATTCTTTCGAGAAGCGGTAATAGGAGCTCTTGTCATACAGATTCGGGTAGGAATACGCGCCTCTGACGCTCGTTTTCTCCAGCGCGTCGTAGATCTGGGGCACGATAATATGCTGGAAGACGATAGAATAAATCTTTTTGCCGCTGCGCGCCTCGATCGCCTCAGAGGTTTCGCGGTACCACTCTACCTGGTCCTCCGCCACGTTGGCGTAATGGCCCTCGCCGTCGTAATCGCCGGAATCGAAGATCCAGAGATTGAACTTCAGCTCATCGCCCTCCGACGAATTGATCGGGATCAGATAGGTCCCGCAGCCGGTCAGCGCGTCGCCGTCGTCGATGGAGATCGAGCAGTCATAGGCGTTGTACAGCGCCATGACTTCCTCTCGCGTGTAAGCGCCGTTTTCGGAATCGTGGTTGCCGAAGGTCACCGCCACGGGGATATCTCTGCTGTCGAACACCTGCATCAGCGCGTCGGCAAGCTCGGCGGTATGCTCAAGAGTCGCCTGCATCGCAAGATCCCCGGTCAGAACGGCGAGATCCGGCTGTTCCGCGTCGCAGGCAAGGCCGAGCAGACGAACCGTATCTTCCACGTTATTATCGTTCAGATGGGTGTCTGTCACCTGCATGATCTTGAATTTTCCGTCCTCGCCGAAACGCAGCGGCGCCGTCGTGAGCCCGTCCTGCGCAAAGGCGAACGGAATCGCGCACGCGGCGATCGTCAGGCAAAGGATCAGCGACAACAGGGTTCTGAACGTTCTTTTCATCATAAATCACTCCTAAAAATTGATCAGCATTTCTTCACGTCAAACCAGAAGCTCACGCCGTCCGGTTTGTTCTCCACGCCGTACTGCATGCCGTGCAGGTTCTGGATCGAGGCGACGATGGTAAGGCCCAGCCCGAAGCGGCCCTCCGCGCGGGACAGGGATTTGTCCGCCCGGTAGAAGCTGTTCCAGATCAGCTCGATATCCTTCTGCGCGATGGGCTTGCCGGTGTTGAACAGATGGATCCGGTAAGCGTCTCCCCTGTCCTCCGCGTCGGCGCGCAGCACCCGTTCCCCGTCGATATGAGACACGCCGTTGGACAGGTAGTTGTTCACCACAGAGGATATCAGCAGGGAATCGCCCTTGCCGGTGAGGCCTGCGGGGATCCGGTTGACATAGGAGATGTTCTTGCTCGCCAGCAGATCCTCGTTGCGGGAAAACCAATCCTGCACGATTTCGGCAAGATCAAAGTTTTCCTCCTTCACCTGATAATCGCCGGACTGGTATTTCAGAATCTCCAGCAGGCGCATCACAAGGTCGTTCATGCGCTCGGTCTCGCTGACAATGGTCTCGCTGTATTGTTTCGCCGCCGCCGGGTCGGTATCCGCAAGGAACGTAAGTCCCTCCGCATAGCCGCGGATGATGGCGATGGGCGTTTTCAGCTCATGGGATACGCCGGTGATGAAATTATTCCGGATCTCTTCCAGCTGTTTCTCCTTTTCAAAATCCTCCTGCAGCTGGCGGTTTTTCTCCTTCAGTTCTTCAATGGCGCCGCTGAGGGATTCGCTGAGGGTGTTGATACTCTCGGAAAGAGAGTCGATCTCCCGCGTGTTGGCGGGCGGACAGCGCTTCGAAAAATCGAGGGTCGCCATGTTCTGCGTGATACTGCTGATTTTTTTCAGCGGCTTTGTAAAACGCCCCGCAAACAGCCGCACCACGACGATCGCAACAAAGATCAGCGCTACCGACGTGGCGATCACGATGTAGAAGGCGAGCTCGGCGCCCTCCTTGACCGGGGTGATCATCTTGAAGGTTTTCGCAGTATAGCCGTTGTTCAGCTCGATCGTGTGCACGAAATACCGCAGGCCGATATCGGAGTTCGGATCCGTCAGCAGCTCAAAGACCCGCTCGAGCCCCTTCAGCTCAAAGTGGACGGAGTTCTCGTCTTCTTTTCCGTAGCTGCGCACCAGCGACTGGTCCGTCGACGCGCCGAAGACGGGCGGCTCCGCGTCGGAGGTATACACCAGCACGCCGGCAGGATCATACAGCTCGATAAAGGTGCGGTATTCCTTCTCCATCTCCGAGAGCTTGTCAAGGTAATCCGACTCCTCGCCGGCAAACATCTCGTCAAAATCACTGTCGATGGACCACTGGTCCCAGACGGTGGAAAAGATATACAGATAGTTGATCAGGAACGTATCCACCACGATAATGACCGTCACAAACAGGGACATCAGCATCATGATCCACAAAAACAGCCGGGTGGAAACGCTCATGGGAGTCCGGCTTTTCCGGGCTTCGCGGGTCTGACTGACTTCAGGCAGCTTCCCGTCCTGACGCACGGCGTTACTCATCGCTGCCGATCGCCTCTACCTTGTAGCCGGTGCCGTAGATGGTCTTGATGTGGCGGGTTCCCCAGTCGCCCAGCTTGGTGCGAAGGCGCGCCACGTGGGAATCCACGGTGCGGATATCGCCGTAGAAGTCGTAGCCCCAGATATCGTTGAGGATCTGGTCGCGGGTAAAGGCCCGGTCCACCGCCGCCAGCAGCTTGAGCAGGATGCTGTATTCCTTCAGCGTCAGCGGGATGGATTTGCCGCCCAGCACCACGGAATGGGCGTTCTGGTCCAGCTCAAGGCCGTCCAGCGAGAAGGACGCGCCGGACACCGCGCCGCTGTCTCTGCGCAGCAGCGCCGCCACGCGCTTCATCAGCACCGTGGGGCTGAAGGGCTTGGTGACGTAATCGTCCGCGCCCACCTCGAAGCCCATCAGCTCGTCGAACTCCTGGCTGCGGGCGGTCAGCATGATCACCGGGACCGAGCTCTTTTCCCGGATCCGGCGGCAGGTCTCCCAGCCGTCGGTGTTGGGCATCATGATATCGAGGATGAACAGCTCCACGTCCGGGTTTTTATCGAACAGCTCCAGCACCTCATCTCCGTCGGCGGCCTGAATCGGCTCATAGCCGTCGCGGGTCAGGAAATCGCACACCAGCTTGCGGATCAGCTCCTCGTCGTCCGCAACAATAATCTTTTTCATCTTATTCCCTCCGGATTCTCATATTCTGATCGTATTTTCGATACGTTTACAGCATATCAAGTGTATATTACCATATTTTTTTGATTTCGTCAATGAAAAACAGTAAAATTTAACAATCATACAGACAGGGACACGGGCCAATCATCTTTGATTTCACTTGATTTTCTGTCATATTCTGATATAATATGGATAGAAAACAAACAAGGACGGTGAAGCGGAGATGGCGACGCCACTTGCGGACAGACTTCGTCCGCGCACGCTCGACGAGGTGGTCGGGCAGGAACACCTGCTCGGCGAGAACAAGCCGCTGCGCAATATTCTGAAGTCCGGCGAGCTGCCGAACCTGATTTTTTACGGCCCGCCCGGCACGGGCAAAACCACCGTGGCGGAGATCGCGGCGGGACTGACCGAAAAGAAGCTGTTCAAGCTGAACGGAACCACCGCCTCCATTGCGGACGTCAAAAGAATCGTCGCGTCTCTCGACGCCGTGGACACGAGGGGCGGGATTCTTCTTTATCTCGACGAGATTCAGTATTTCAACAAAAAACAGCAGCAGATCCTGCTGCAGTATATTGAGGACGGGCGCATCACACTGATCGCCTCCACCACCGAGAACCCCTATTTCTACGTCTATTCCGCGGTGCTGAGCCGCTCGACGGTGTTTGAATTCAAGCCGGTGGACGCTTCGGATATCAAGCTGGCGGTGCTGCGGGCGTTCAACATTCTCTCGCAGGAGCAGAATACCCCGTTGGAAATCGAACCCGGCGTGATCGAGCAGATCGCGAATTCCGCCGGCGGAGACGTGCGCTCGGCGATCAACAACGCCGAAGCGGCGCTGCTGGCCGCTCCCCTGCCGCAGGAAGGACAGCCCCGGAAGATCACCCTCGACGTGGCGGCGGGCGTAGGCAGGCAGACGGTGATCCGCTACGACAAGCTGGGCGAAGAGCATTACGACCTGCTTTCCGCCTATCAGAAATCCATGCGCGGCTCCGACGCGAACGCCGCCATCCATTACCTTGCACGGATCCTTGAGGCGGGCGACCTTGCCTCGGCGACCCGGCGGCTGATGGTCTGCGCCTGCGAGGACGTGGGGCTGGCATACCCGCAGATTATCCCCATCGTCAAGGCCGCGGTGGACATCGCCTTTCAGGTGGGCCTGCCGGAGGCGCAGATCCCGCTGGCGGACGCGGTGATTCTCGTGTGCAACGCGCCCAAATCCAACAGCGGCGTGACCGCGATCGAACGGGCGGCGGAAGATCTGCGGCGCGGCAACACCGGGCCGGTCCCCCGTCAGCTGCAGAACAAGCACTACGACGGCGCGGACGCGGCGGTCAAGGGGCAGTTTTACAAGTACCCCCATAATTACGAAAACCACTGGACCCGTCAGCAGTACCTGCCCGACAAGATCAGGGACGCGGTCTATTATGAATACGGCGACAACAAGAACGAGCAGGCAGCGAAGGAATACTGGGCGAAGATCAAAAAGTGACGCCTCCCGGCAGCCGCGCGGCGCAAAAAACGGCGGCGGAGACCTGCCCGGTCCCCGCCGCCTGAAATGATCCGTAACGTTATTGCTGCGCTTCGTCCCCGTATTTGACCTTGTAATTTTCGATCGTCTTTTCGATGATCGACACCGCCACATCCCGGTCCTGCACCTCGTCGACGACGGTCTCCTTCTTCTCCAGCGCTTTATACACCGAGAAGAAATGGGTCATTTCGTCGTAGGTGTGCTTCGGCAGCGCGAAAATGCTGCGGTAGCTGTTGTACATGGGGTCGGAGAAGGGCACGGCGATGATCTTCTCATCGGCCCTGCCGTTGTCCAGCATGCGGATCACGCCGATGGGATAGCACCGCACAAGGGTGAGCGGGTGCAGCGGCTCGCTGGAGAGCACCAGCACGTCCAGCGGGTCGAAATCGTCCGCGTAGGTGCGGGGAATGAAGCCGTAATTCGCCGGGTAATGGGTCGAGGTATAAAGGATCCGGTCAAGAATGATCAGTCCGGTCTCCTTATCCAGCTCATATTTGTTCTTGCTTCCCTTGGGGATCTCCACCACGGCG
This sequence comes from Oscillospiraceae bacterium, assembly GCA_902774165.1. GTDB lineage: Bacteria > Bacillota > Clostridia > Oscillospirales > Acutalibacteraceae > RGIG2774. The sequence continues at coordinate 3,579 of CACYHJ010000067.1, read as the reverse complement.
ATAAAATCCTCCGGGGTGACCCGCGCGGGGTCGATCGCGTGCAGGATGTTCATAATTCTCTCGCTTTCGTTTCATAAATTCTCTATCGTATTGTATCACATCGTTGTTTTATTTGCAACAGAAATCAAACATTTCCGTTTTTATCAATCTCACAGGAAAGGATCTGAAGCAATGTCTCAGGCGAAATGGATCTGGTATCAGGGCGATTTCGAGATTTATCACCATATGCTGCTGTCCTGCCGGCGGCAGGAAAAGGGGTGCGACTACCCCTGCCAGTGGCATATTTCCCGCCCGGAGGTCAGCGCGTCGTTCCGCAGGGAATTCACGGCGGACCGGGACGGTGAAATCCGCGTCGTCACGCGCTCGAAGGGCATGGTGCGCTTCGGCGGGAGGCTTCTGCCGGTCAATAAGACGATTCCCGTGCCCGCGGGCGAGCACAAAATCAGCGTGGAGCTTTACGATATCGAAAAATTCCCCGCGTGTTTCATCGACAGCCCCGTTCTTGTGACGGACGAGCGCTGGACCGCCGAATGCTTTGACCGCCGGCCCCTGCCCGTGGGCTGCAGCCCCATGTTCACCTCGGAGCGGGACGATCCGTCGGTGTTCCCCTTTGACTATGAGGATCGCGCGCCGGAGCGGATCGAAGACGCGGAGGGCGGCGTTCTGTATGATTTCGGCAAAGAGACCTTCGGGCCCGTCACCGTCGGCGTCCCGGAGAACGCCCCGGTAACGCTGGTTTACGGCGAGAGCCGGGAGGAAGCCCTCGACCCGGAAAACGCACTGATCCGCGAAACGCTGACTTCTTCGGACGATCCCGTGCGGCCCGCCCGGGCGTTCCGGTACATTTTCGTGAAGGCGGAAAACGCGCGGCGGATCCCCCTGCGGGCGGCGTATGAATTCCTGCCGCTCGAGGACAAGGCGTCCTTCCGCTGCGACAGCGCGCTTGTGAACCGGATCTGGGACGTCTGCGCCTACACCTTCCACCTGAACTCCCGCGAGTTTTTCCTCGACGGGATCAAGCGCGACCGGTGGGTCTGGTCCGGCGACGCGTACCAGTCCTTCATGATCGCCCGGTATCTTTACAACGACCCGTCGGTGACCGAGCGTACCGTCCGCGCGCTGCTGGGCAAGCCCCCCTACCGGACCCACGTCAACACCATCAACGACTATTCGGCGTATCTGATCATCGCGGTATGGGAGCATTATTTCGCCGGCGGCGACGAAGCCTTTCTGCGGTCGGTCTGGCCGCGGGTGAAGGAGCTTTACGACTTCATCGTCTCGCGGCTGGACGAAAACGGATTCGTCGTGCCCCGGCACGGGGACTGGATCTTCATTGACTGGGGCGTGCTGGACAAGGACGGCCCCCATTGCGCGGAGCAGATCCTGCTGTGGCAGGTATACCGCAGCATGGCGCGCCTCGCCGCGGCCCTCGGGGAGGAGGACGTCTACACCGTGCGGGCGCAGGCGCTGTTCGGGAAGATCAACTCCCGGTTCTGGGACAAAGAAAAGGGGGCGTATCTCGACTCCTTTACCTCCGGGAAGCGGTTTGTGAGCCGGCAGACCAACGTGTTTGCGGTTCTGTTTGACTTTGCCGAAGGGAAAATCCGGGACAGCGTGATCGAAAACGCGATTCTGAACCCGGACCTGCCGCAGATCACCACGCCCTATTTCAAGCTGTATGAGCTGATGGCGCTGTGCAGAATCGGCAGGCTCGAAACCGCGCAGGAATATATCGAATCCTACTGGGGCGGGATGCTCGCCGAGGGCGCCACCTCGGTCTGGGAGGCCTACGACCCGACGCAGCGGGGCGCGGAGCATTACGCGATGTACGGCTCCGATTTCGGCAAATCCCTCTGCCACGCCTGGGGCAGCGGGCCGATCCTGCTGCTGAGCCGGTACTGCGCGGGGGTCTTCCCCACCTCGATCGGCGGAAAAACCTTCCGGGTGCAGCCGGATCCCGGCAAATACCGCGCCTTTGAGGCGCAGGTCCCCGTAGGGAACGGCTCGGTCCGGATCACGTATTCCGCGCCGGAGCTGACCGTATGCGCCGACGTTCCCGGCGGCACGCTGGTCGTCGAAGGCAGGGAAACCGCGCTGGAACCCGGAAAGCGCTATTCCGAGACGGTCCCGGACGCTTAACGGCAAAAACGGTTTTCCCTGAAATTTCCGCAGAAAAAACGCTCCCCCGCTTTCACGGGAGAGCGATTTTTTCACTTCATCAGAAGTCCTTGAACATTTCACCCAGGGACAGGAACGCAGCGACGATCTGCTTCAACACGTCGCCGAAGCCTTCCAGATCGTTGAAGATCGCGGTGATCGCGTCAAGCGCGGAGCTCAGGTCAAGATTTTCCATTGTCATTTCCTCCAAAAAAACGAAAATTAAACCCTCTTCGTGGGGTTGTTCATCAGCAGGGCGACCGCATTATAAATCAGAAAATACAGCTTTCTGATAAAATCGACCGCCGCAGCAAAGCCGGAGATAACCTTCGGGATTGCATCAATGTTTTCAATCTCAGGCAGTTGAATATCCATAACAGTTCCTCCGTATTTTTTACAGATTTATCATACCACACCGCGGGGCGTGAATCAAGATATTTGCGGAAAAATTTTATCAAACGCAACATTTTTTCAACACTTGTCGCAAACGAAAAAATCACGAATTGTCTTGACTGTTTTTCCCGTTAGTGTTAGAATAAAATGTAACATAATATATATGAAAGGATTCTGTTTATGTCAGGACATTCCAAATGGAGCACCATCAAGAGAAAGAAAGAGAAGACCGATAACGCACGGGCGAAGGTCTTTACCAAGATCGGCCGCGAGATCGCCGTCGCCGTGCGCGAGGGCGGCCCCGACCCGGCGGGCAACTCCAAGCTCAAGGACGTGATCGCCAAGGCGAAGGCCAACAACGTGCCCAACGACAACATTGAGCGCATCATCAAAAAGGCCGCCGGCGACCAGAGCGCGGACAACTACGAGGAGATCGTCTATGAGGGCTACGGCCCCAACGGCGTGGCGGTGATCGTGGAGGCGCTGACCGACAACCGCAACCGCACCGCCGGCGACGTGCGCCACTATTTCGACAAATACGGCGGAAACATGGGCCAGAGCGGCAGCGTGATGTTCATGTTCAACCGGCAGGGCGTGATCCTGATCGAGAAAGAGGACGTGAATGAGGATCAGCTGATGGAGGACGCGCTGGAGGCCGGCGCGGTGGACTTCCTGAGCGACGGCGATATCTTTGATATCCGCACCGAGGTCAACGACCTGACCGCCGTGCGCGAGGCGCTGGAGGCCAAGGGCTATACCCCCGTGTCCTTCCAGGCAGAGTACGTTCCCACCACCTACACCCGCATCGACGATCCGGACGCCATCGTCAGCATGGGCAAAATGCTGGAGATGTTCGAGGATAACGACGACGTTCAGGACGTGTGGCACAACTGGGAGAACGAGGACGATTACGAGGGCTGAGGCCCCGCGGAGAAATAAGAATATGAAATTTTTTCAGGACGCTGTGGATGTTTATTTCAAAATGTTCGGCGACAAGGCCTTTTCCGTGTCGTCGGTGTTCTGCGAATT
>CACYHJ010000066.1 GCA_902774165.1 Oscillospiraceae bacterium | reverse complement strand
CGCGCACGAATGGAAATGGGTCACGGACAGCGCGGCGACCTGCGACGCACCCGGCGTGAAGCACGAGGAATGCAAAAACTGCGACGCGGTCAGAAGCGAAGGCACCGCGATCCCGGCGAAGGGACATACCTTCGGCGCCTGGACGGTGACGAAGGCCGCCACCTGCAAGGAAGCCGGAACCGAGGCGCGCATCTGCGCTCTCTGCGGCGAGACAGAGACGAGAAGCATCCCCAAGACGAACGCGCACTCTTTCGGCGCCTGGACCGTCACGAAAGAGGCGACCTGCGCCGAGGCGGGTGAGCAGACCAGAACCTGCAGCCTCTGCGGCAAGTCTGAAACAAAGGTGATCGACCGTCTTGAGCACAGCTGGGGCGAGTGGATCAACGACGACGGCTCGGAGGCGACCTGCACCACGGGCGGCACCCAGCACAGGGAGTGCGCGAACTGCGGCGAGATCGAAACAAGAGACCTTCCCGGCGGCTTCGGGCACCATATCGCGAACCCGAACCTCAGAGGCGAGGGTTACTGCGAGTATTGCGGAGAGTTCATCTGCAACCGGTGCGAGGAGATGACGAAGTTTGAAACGCTTGAGATCGTCGGCGTCTTCTACCGCATCGTCCACTTCTTCATCCACCTGGCGCATATGATCAGCTATCACGGCTGACGGGCATAAAAATCGGCGCTGAGGAGCTTATGAAAGCTCCCCGGCGCCTTTTCTTATCTGCGGACGATCATTGTTATTCCTTGTTATGCTAACGAATGTTCTAAGGCAACACCGCACAAATATCCTTGACAACCGTCAGGTTGCCTGCGGAGACTCTGTACAATCTGACGAAAAAATCTACTGCGCAATCCGCACGCCCGAATTGTGCGGTGTTGCCCTAACAGAAAACGATTCACGATTTAGACATGTGATTGAAAGCGGACTGCAAGAAATCAGGTTCGCATTCAGGAATACCGGATCATGATTTCTGTACTTTCTTCAAATATTTCAGAATGTCGTCCACCGTTTTGAAGGAGGACAGGACCCTGTTCGGGATGCTGATGTCGAACCGGTCCTCCACGGCGCAGATCAGCTGGATCTTGCCGAAGGAGGAGATGCCGAGCTCCCCGTTGAGTTTTGTCTTCGGCGTGATCTGCGATGTGTCGTTGCCCGTCACGTCATGATAAATTTCCTGCAGGATTTCCAGCATAATTGTCACCTCATCGCTTCAATCGTTGTCTGTTGATCTTTCAAGCGCGTGGTAATCCACCTTGTTCATTTTCGTCTTCGGGAACTCGTTTTTGAATATGACCGTATGGAACCGGGCGTATTCCGGCAGCTCCTTTCGGGCGGCCTGCAGGATCTGTTCCTTCAGCGCGTCCCGGTCCGCGTTCTCGTCCGCGATCACAAAGCAGACGATTTTTCTGCCGACGACCGGCGCCTGCTTCCCGACGACGCAGCACTGCTTCACGCCGGGGACGTCGCAGACGACCTTCTCGATCTCGGAGGGATAGATATTGAACCCTGCGACGATAAACATGCGGTCCAGCCGCTGGCGGAACGTCAGATAGCCGTCTTCGTCAACGGAGAACGCGTCTCCGGAATGCAGCCACAAAATTCCGTCGTCGTGCCGGCGAAGGGCTTTCCCGGTGGCGTCCTCGTCGCCGAAATAGCCTTTCATGAGCGTCGGCCCGGCGATGCAGAGCTCTCCGACCTCGCCGCGGGGCAGCTCGTTCCCAGTACCCGGCTCCACGATCTTGCAGAGCATATCGGGAACCATTATGCCGGAGGTGCCGGGTTTCTTGAGGAAGAACGGCTCATAGCAGCATCCGGCGGTGCATTCGGTCATGCCGTAGCCGTTGGTGATGGTGCAGGGCGCGCCGCTTTTCTCCAGATATGCGTTGATCTTCTGTCTGGTTTTGTCCGGGAGCACGTCTCCGCACGAGCCGATCACCCGCAGGAACGAGCAGTCGTATTTGTCAAACTCCGGGCAGCGCAGAATCGCGTCGTAAAACGCGGGAACGCCGAACAGAAATTCTATTTTTTGTTTAAAAATCAGCTTCGCGCATTTTTCCGCGTTGAACAGCGGGATCAGGAAGGACTGAATCCCGTTGCAGATCATGGAGTGGATGCAGATCCCAAGCCCCGTGCCGTGGAAAATCGGCAGGATGTTCAGCACCTTCATGCCGGAAACGTCGTCGATGCCCATGGTGTCGTAGGATTGGATCGCCAGCGCGTTGAAATTCCGGTTTGTCAGCAGGATCCCTTTTGATTCCCCGGTGGTCCCGCCGCTGTACATGATCACGGCGACGTCGTCGCCCGCGCCCCCGGTATTCAGAAACGGGTATCCGGCGCCCTTTGCCAGGAAGTCGTTCCACACAAGGCCGGAGCCCGGTTTTTTCTCCTTCAGGCGGTACAGCGCTTTTTTCACCGGCGGCAGCGCGTCGGAGATTCGGATCACCACGGCAAGGGGCTTCGCGCCCTCCGGCCACGCGATTTCTTCCAGCTTGTTCAGAAACATATCCAACGTCAGGACGACCCGGCTGTTTGTGTTCAGCACGGCGCGTTCGATCTCCGCCGGGGAAAGCGCCGGGTGCAGCATATTCGCGATCGCGCCCAGCGCGTTCAGCGCATAGAACGCGTAAACCGCCTGCGGCAGATTCGGGGAAATGATCGTGACGCAGTCTCCTTTTTTGACGCCGATCGCCTGGAACGCGCGGTTGCAGGCGTCGATCCGGCGGAACATCTCTTCAAAGCTGACGCTTTTGCCCTCAAAGGACAGCGCGCCGAGGCGGTTCCATTCAGATGAGACTTCCTTCAGGTAATCATACATCGACGACTCGGGATAGTCGGGCCGCCATAAGGCCTTTGTCTGGTGCTCGTACCAGACGGTCTGTTCCCTCTGCATTGAAAATCCCTCCGTTGATTTCATCCCGGCGAATCCCGGCGCCTGCCGGGAATTGACATTTGGTTTTACCTGTGATAATATTTTATATTAAGATATTATATCATCAATCATAATATTTGTAAAGGGGTTGACGCGTTATGTTCAGACCGACGGCATCGCATCTGGTTTTTCTGCAGGACCGGAGCTCGGCGGACAGCCCCGCGTGGAACATGGCGTCATATCTTCTCTTTGACAGGCGTCTGCCGCGGGAATTGCTGGAGGACGGCCTGAACGCGATCACCGCCGGAAACGACGCTTTGCGGCTGCGCCCGGTCTGGGACGCGGAGGGCTTATTCTTTGAATCGGAGCCCTTTGCGCCCAGACGCTTCGGGTATGAGTGCTTTGATACCGAAGAACGGTTTCTTGGCTGGGCGGAGGAAAGAATCAACGAATCCGTATTCCGTCAGCCGGGGATGTGGACCGCATATGTGATCGAGGTCGCGGGAAAGAGCGGCGTTCTGAATATCGGCCATCACGCCATGTCCGACGGCTACAACGTGGTGGTCCTGTATGAAAAACTGCGCCGGTACCTCGCCGGGGAGGCCCCTGAGGGGCAGTCCTATCTTCAGCATCTGGAGCAGGATCAGGCGTACCGCGAATCCGGCCGCTTCATAAAAGACCGGCAGTTCTGGGAAGAACGGCTTTCCGAGCCCTTTCAGACCGTTTTTTTCAATCAGCTCCCGCCGAATGCCGACCGCCGCTGCCGCAACCGGCAGATCACGCTGCCTTCGGATTCGGTCCGCAGGCTGGAGGAATTCTGCGCCGGACACGGCATCCCGGAATCGGTGCTGATTTATTCGGCGGCCGCGCTGACGGTGCATTCCCTCAGCGGCGCGGACCGGTTCAGTCTGGGCGTTCCCGTGCTGGGCCGCTCGAATAACCGGGAAATGCAGGCGCTGGGGCTTTTTATGAATATCGTGCCTCTGATTGCGGAGATCGGGGACGTGACTTACTGCGATTTTCTGCAGCAGACGGAAGATCAGCTGATCGACCTCTTCCGGCATCAGAGATTTTCCGCCTATGACATTTCCCGCTGCGGCGACAGGCCGGAATTGCGCGGCGCGCTGTATGAGATCACGGTGGATTATACCGACTACCGGACCGACCCGTCTTATGAAAGCCGCGTTCTTTATCCCCGCGAATCCCCCATGCCCATGGAGCTGCATTTCCTGAAGGACCGGGAGCACACGCTGGGGTACACCCTTCGCTGCCGGGAAGCCGTTGCGGGCGAGCCGCTCGCCGCGCAGTTCCCGGAGGTTTTTTCCATGGTTCTGGACGCCGTCACACAGCGTCCGGACGCAAGGATTTTCGGCGATTCGATCCTGACCGCCGAGGCGCAGCAGAGAATCCTGCGCTCCTTCAACGATACGCAGGCGCCCTATGCGAAAGACAAAAGCGTCTACGATCTGTTTGCCGAACAGGCCGCGAAGCCGGATCAGAGCGGAAGCATCCGCGAGGAAAACGCGCGGTATTCCTTCCGGCAACTGGAGGCGGACGCGGCAAAGATCGACGCCTTTGTGCGGGCGTCCCTCGGCGGGGAAAAGCAGGTGGTCGGGATTATCTGCGACCGATCTTATCTTGAGCTGGCGGCGATCTTCGGTGTGATCCGCGGCGGCAGCGCATATCTTCCCATCTCGCCGAAGGACCCGCCGGAACGGATCCGGACGATCCTCGGCTCCGGCGGCTGCAGACTTGTGCTCGCGCAGGGGCGGTACGCCGGCCTGACGGACTGCGCCCGCAGCATTGAAGATATTCTGGCGAATCCCCTACCGGGGGCGGCGCCCGCGCCGGCGGCAGCCCCCGAGGATACGCTTTATGTGATTTATACGTCCGGTTCCACGGGCACGCCCAAGGGCGCCATGGTGTCCAACCGCTCCGCCGTGAACCGGATCCAATGGATGGCCAAGCGTTATTTCGACGGCTCCACCGTCGTCATGCGCAAAACGCCCTATACCTTCGACGTCTCCGTCTGGGAGATTTTCGGCTTTGCCGTCGCCGGCTTTTCCCTGTACATTCTGCCGCCGGAGGAGCACTATAAACAGCGCGGCGTGCTGGCCCATATCGAAAAGGGGCAGGTCACCGACCTGCATTTTGTCCCCACGGTGTTTGAGCAGTTTCTTTCCGTTCTGGCGGACGCGCCGGACGCGAAGCGGATGCTGCGTTCCGTCCGGCATGTGATCCTGTCCGGCGAGAGCCTGTCGGCAAAAGCCGTCAATACGTTTTTCGGGTATCACGACGGGCGGATCACCGTGCATAATCTGTACGGCCCCGCCGAATGCGCCGTGGACGTGACGGCCTACGACTGCGCCGACAGGGAAACCGACCCGGTCCCGATCGGCAAACCCATCGCCAATACGCAGATCTACGTGCTGGACGAATATCTTTGTCCCGTGCCCGTCGGCGCGGCGGGGGAGCTGTGCATCGCCGGCGACGGCGTCGGCCAGGGCTATCTGAACCGGCCGGAGCTGACGGCGGAAAAATTTATCGACAACCCCTTCGGCGAGGGGAAGCTTTACCGGACCGGCGACCTTGCCCGCTGGCGGGAGGACGGCAATCTCATCTTCCTGGGCAGGAACGATTTTCAGGTGAAAATCAACGGTCAGCGGATCGAGCCCGGCGAAATCGAAGCCGCGCTGTCCGCCCTCGAGGGGGTCGACAGCGCCGCTGTCGTCGCGCGGGAGGACGAAGCCGGCCGGCGGACGCTCTGCGCGTTTTATACCGGGACTTCCATGCCGCCGCAGACGCTGCGGGGCGCCCTGCTTCATACGCTGCCGCGGCATATGGTGCCGCAGGAATTCACGCGTCTTGAGATCATGCCGCAGACTGCCAGCGGCAAGATCGACCGGACCGCGCTTATGAAAACAGAATCCGCCGTCCCCGACGCCGGGAAGCGCTTTGATCCGCCGGAAACCGAGACGGAAGCGCGGATCTGTCAGGCCTTCCGCGCGGCGCTGGGGCTGGAGCAGGTCGGCAGGAACGATCATTTTTACGACCTCGGCGGAACCAGCCTGGACATGGTCCGCCTGCTTTGCGAGGCGCCGCTGTCCGCGCTTTCCGCCGCGGAATTCATGGAGGATCCCACGCCGCGGGCGCTGGGAGCCCGGCTGTCGGCGCGGCAGGCGGAGACGAGGTATCTCTCGCCGCTGTATCTGCCGCCGGAAGCGGAAAAAGCCGTCGTTTTATTCCCTTACGCCGGCGGCGACGCCTCCGCCTATACGGCGCTGGCGGCAGAATGCCGCAGACGGAAGGCTCCGGTTGCGCTCTGGTTTGTGCCCTGGCTGCCGGAGCAGGCGTATCGACCTGCCGCCGAAGAGATCGCCCGGCTTGCCGGGACGGTTCCCGTGCATTTTTATTCCCATTGCGCAGGGTCGGCGATCGCGCTGAAGCTGCTTGAAATCTTAAACAAGAAACGCCGCGTCGTCTCTTCTTATATCGCCGGGGCGGATCTCCCGCCGGGCTCTCGCGCCCTTTCCCGCAGTCCCTGGCGGCGGATGTCGGACCGACAGATCCTTTCGGTGCTTCTTCGCTCGAAATTCCCCGGTGAGGATTTGCCCGCCGCCGAGATCTCCGCCTTTCTTTCCCGGTTCCGGGAGAATACGGACGCGTATTTTTCTTATTTTTCCGGCAGGCGCTTCCCGCAGAACTGTCCATTGACGGTGGTGCTTTGCAAAAAGGATCTGTTTACAAGGGCCTATCCCTTCGCGAAACGGCGCTGGCGGAAATACGCGGAGCCTGTGGACGGGGTCCTTCTGCTGGAGGGCGACTCGCATTATTTCCAGTCGGAACGGCCGGACGTTCTGATCCGACTGTTTCTTGAGAGGTGAAACGGAATGCTGAAGACTGTGGACGTGCTCGGAACGAGCATTCATCTCTATGACCTTCTGAACCGGCTCGGCGCGATGTGCATGCTGGTCTACCTGATTTTTCAGAAGGACCGGATCCAGAGCGTCAGCTTGTTCACCGCGGGAATCCAGCGGTTCAAAAAACCGCTTCACGCGCTGCTGCGCACGCTGGCCCAGCTTGTGGTGCTGATGCTGCTGTTCCTGGGGCTGCTTCTGACCGTGAACCCCGCGTTCGGAAAGTGGTTTACCGCGGGCAACGCGAATTATTACGGCACGCTGGTGGCGTGGGTCCTTGCCGCGTCGGTCTGCTCCCTTCTGTTCCTGTGCCCGCCCGCCCGGTACTTCGATCTGTATTCCCCCGGGCTGCCGCTGTTTTTGTCGATCAGCAAGCTTGCGTGCTTTTTCGACGGCTGCTGCTCCGGGTTCGCGGCGGATACGTTTTACTTCAACCTTGAGACCAACCGCAGGGAGTTCCCCGTTCAGCTGGTGGAATCCGGCGTCGCCCTCGCGCTGTTTCTCCTTTTTGTGATCTATGAAAGAAAGAAAAAACGCGTCGGCACGGTCTTCCCGCTGTATGTGACGGTGTATTCCGCGTCCCGGTTCCTGACGGAGTTTTTAAGGGATGATTTTCCGAACGTTCTCGGCCCGCTGGACGCTTACCAGCTGATGAGCATCGTCTTCTTCGCTCTGGGGCTTGCCGCCTTTTTCGTCATGAGAAAACGCGGCGCGGACCTCGACGCTTTCGTATCTGCGAAATACAAAGCGTTTTACGGCAGACATTTTGAAAAGAAGAGCGGGAACAAACACCGGACGCCCGGAAAACAGCGTAGGAAGAATGGCTGAGCGGCCCCGGCGCTTTGTCGCTCCGGGCTGCCGCCGTATGCGGAGTTTCTGTCCCCGATGGAAAACGCCCCGCGCAAATCATTCAGGAGAATCCCATGAAAAGCAAGAAATTTATCATTTCCACACTGTCCGTTCTGCTGGCGGGCCTTATGCTGACCGCCGGCCTTCAGATCACGGCGGACCCGTTGTTTCAGTACCATACCCCCTGGTTCGGGATGCGGCCGGTTCTGACGGACGAGCGGTACCAGTACGCCGGCGTCGCGCGGAATTTTGAATATGACCAGGTGATCCTCGGCAATTCGTTCTGTGAGAATTTCCGACCGTCCGCGGTCGAAAACGCCTTCGGCGGAACGGCTGTGAAGCTTGCCGTTTCCGGTTCGACGACAAAGGACTGGGCGCTGCTGCTGGAGATCATAAAGCAGCGTGCGGAGCCTCCGAAAAATATTTTCTGCAATATCGATCCCTATTCCGTTCTGTCGACCGACCCGCAGGCGGACGCCACCGTCCCCGGGTATCTGTATGACCGGAATCTGTTGAACGACGTCGGTTATTTTTATAATTTCGGGACGCTGTCCATCGCGCTGGACGCGATCCGGCAGAACCTTGCCGGTACCGTTCCCGACGTTGACGCCGCCTTTCTGCGGGACGCGAGAGGCAAAGAGGCCGTGATCAACAGCCGCGATGCGATCGACGTTGTCGAAGAGGAACCGTCAACGCCGGACGCGCTTGCCCGCGCTTCCGGGAATCTGGAGGTTCTGCTGCCGTATATCGAAGCCATGCCGGAGACCGAATTCCGCTTTTTCTTCACGCCGGTCAGCATTTTGTACTGGTATAAGGTCCGGGAGGAGAAAAACACCGGCTGCTGGCGTGCGGTATTTCCCATGATTTGCGAAACGCTGATGGAATATCCCAACGTCAGGGTGTATCTCTGGTCGGATGATGAAATGCTCGGGATCATCAGCGATCTTGACAATTACGTGGATGAGGCGCACTGCTCGCCCGAGGTCTGCGGGATCATGGTCCGGCGTATGCGAGAGGATACCGGGCTGCTGTCGCCCGAAACGTACCGGGAGAAGATCGACCGGCTTTTTGAATATGCCGACGGCTTCGACTACGCGTCCCTGATCGGGTAAGGAGGCGGGTTCCGTGCTTTTTAATTCCTATATATTTATCCTGGCCTTTTTCCCGGTCGTCCTGATCGGGTATTTCGGGTTCAACCGTTTCGGAAAATATACTGCCGCGAAAGTTTTTCTGGTTCTCGCGTCCCTTTTCTTTTACGGATACTTCAACCGGTGGTATCTGCTGATCATCGTTTCCTCGGTGACGCTGAACTACGCGTTCAGCAAGATCATGCTGGACGGGCGCACGGGCACAGGCGCGCGCAGGCTCGCTTTCGCCGCGGCGCTGACGGTGAACGTCGGCAGTCTGTTTTTCTTTAAGTATTTTGACTTTTTCATCGGCAACGTCAACGCGGTTTTCGGGACCGACTGGCCGCTGCTTCACATTCTGCTGCCCCTCGGCATCAGCTTTTTCACCTTCCAGCAGCTCTCTTACGTGATCGACAGCTACCGGCGGGACGAAAAAATCAGCGCATACCGATTCCTCGATTATGCGCTGTTTGTCACCTATTTCCCGCAGCTGATCGCCGGCCCCATCGTCACCCACGACGAGATGGTCCCGCAGTTTGCCGATCCCGGCAGAAAGAGCTTCAACGCCGAAAATTTTGCGGCGGGCCTGTACGGCTTTGCCCTCGGCCTCGGGAAAAAAGTGATCGTCGCCGATACCTTCGGGCTTCTGGTCGACGCCGGGTTCGAAAAGCTCTCCGCCCTCGGGCCGGTCAACGCCTTTCTTGTGATGCTGGCATATACCTTCCAGATCTATTTCGACTTCTCCGGGTATTGCGATATGGCGATCGGCATCGGGAAAATGATGAACATCGACGTCACGGTCAATTTCAATTCTCCCTATCGGGCGGTCAACATCATTGATTTCTGGAAGCGCTGGCACATCACGCTGACGCGGTTCTTCACAAAATACGTCTACATTCCCCTCGGCGGAAACCGCAAAGGCGAGGCGCGCACCTACGTCAACATCCTCATCGTTTTCCTCGTCAGCGGCGTCTGGCACGGCGCAAACTGGACCTTCATCGTCTGGGGCCTCCTTCACGGTCTCGCCCAGGTACTCACGCGCGCCGTTGACCGTGCGACGGGGATCTGGTCCAAACGAAAATCAAGGATCATCACCGTCGTTTCCTGGCTGTTCACCTTTGCCTTCCTCAACCTGACGTGGGTGATCTTCCGGGCGGATTCGCTGTCGCAGGCGCGGGATTTTTATCTGCAGTTTTTCAATTTTTCCGATCATATGTCCGGGACGCGGCTTCTGGAGTCGATGGTTTCCGGCGGATTTGAGTTTGCGGGCAAGCTTCTTCCGGTCTCGGCGGTCGTTTTCCCGGTCGGCCTGTTCGTCTTTGCCTTCGCGGCAAGCGTTTTTATGAAGAACGCCGGCGAAAGGACGGCGCGGTTCCGGCCCGGGGTCGGGAAATCCGTCTTTACCGCGGCGACGCTGTTCTGGTGCGTGATGTCGCTCACCGGAGTTTCCGCGTTCCTTTATTGGAATTTCTGACGGAGGGAAAGCTCAGGTCTCCTTGACAACCGTCAGGTTGCCTGCGGAGACTCTGTACAATCTGACGAAAAAATCTACTGCGCAATCCGCACGCCCGAATTGTGCGGTGTTGCCCTCAGAACACGCACAGATAGGCGCAATCGCCGACAAACACAAGCTGCTCGTCCGGGTCGAGGGCGGTCCAGTCTTTGTCCGCAAAATACCGGCTGCGGATCTGCTCCGGCATCTCGGAAACCTTGAGTCCGGGTTCTCCCTCCTTCGGCGGATATCCGCGGGAGTTCATGATCAGAAACGGACCGATGGAGTAATCATAATAAAACATGGAATAGAACCGGGTTTCTTCTTTTTTCTGATCGTAACAATAATACAGGTTTCTGACCGTGACGCCTTCGGCGTTCTCATAATCCTCGATCGCCTGCATGATCCGCCCGGCGTTTTCCGCGTCGATCCGGTTCTGCTCCTTCTGATAATCCGCAGTCTTCACAACCGCAAAGATATTCGCCGCAAGGAATACCGCGAGCACGCAGGAGACGGAAATCGGGATCCATTTGTTTCTGCCGAGCGATACGACGCCGCAGACGAAAAGGAAGAAAACCGAAAATAAGCCGAAAACAACCCGCGTGTCGTGGGATTTTGAAATAATGCCGGTGAGGTAACCCGAAGCGTAAGCCATCGCAAAGGCGAGCAGAACAACGGCTGCGGCGCCGCGCCGTTTCGTTTCCCGGACCCGGCGGAGGAAAAGCGCGAGCCATGCCGCCGCGCAGAGCAGCACGGTCGCCGTCATGATCTCGGTGCGGAAATATCCTCTTCCCTTCAGGAAGGAATGCTGGCGCAGAAGATAGAATCTGATGTTGTCAAGAATATCGTTCAGCTGCGTCGCGACCCTGGAGCCGCCGCCGATCCCGAAGGCTTTCGCGATCAGCATCCCCGCTAGCAGATAAACAGCGCCGCAGCCCAGAATGAACGCGGCAGCGCCGGCGTATTTCCGGAAGGCAGAGCCTGCCGTCGGGGTTTCCTCCGCGAGAATTTCGCAGCCCAGCACGGAAACCGTGAAAATCGTGAAAACAACGATATACTGCTGATAAACGGCGGTCGAGAGAATCAGACAGACCGCGGATGCCGCCAAGCCCCGAAGGGACCGGTGGCGGACAAAAAAGAGGATCGCGAGGCAGCAAAGAAGATAACCGATCCCCGATAAAAAAATGCTTTCCGGGAAGGTCAGGATCTCGCAGAACCACGCGTTTTCCAACGACAGGAGCGCCGCGAGGTCCAGCGCCAGCACCGACAGGGGCCGGTCGATCTTCAGGTGGTCCGCGACGCCGGCGACCAGCAGCGTCGTGCCGATCCCGGCAAGCAGAATAAACAGGATGGTGTCCGGCAGGCAGTTCCCGATGGGGTCATGCCCCGTCAATGAGTAAAGCCGGGCGATCAGCGCGCCGAAATACCGGTAAGAATCGAGAAACGCCCCCAGATGCGTCCATTGCCCGTCCACAAGGATCGAGGGGGAATCGACGCTCCAGCGCGTCCCGTTGAAGACCAGCAGCGGCAGAAGCGCGGCGAGGTTCCCGAGCAGCAGGATCAGACGGCTGCGGGAAAAAACGGGGATTTTTATCCCCGATCCGGTTCTTTTGCTTCGATCTGTTCGCTCCCGCGCGTGGATGGCGCCGGTGCGAAGACCAGAATTTCCTTCCATAAAAAACACCCTTCTGAGGTCAGTTATTTTGCTTTATTCTAAAATATTGCATTTCGTTGCTTCATATGAATTATAGCATCGGACGTTGTAAAATTCAACCGTTTTCAAAGAAAGGGACGGTCGGTATGTATCCCGTAATCACTTATCTCAGGCACAAAGGCATCGCCGCGGTTCTTGCGGCGGGGCGTCTGCTGCACCGGGCGACCGGCGGCAGGCGGCCGAAATTCCTGTTCAGCGAAAACGCGGAGGCGGAATATGTGGGCTCCGGAGTGAAGGTGCTTGCCGAGGACGAAACCTCCGTCACCGTCGCGAAATTCCTGCCGGACGGGTCCTTTGACCCCGGCGAGTTCCGGATCCTGACCGCCACCGACCTGCATCTGGACACCAAAAGCCCCCTGACCCGCGGCGGCAGCGCGGCGGACCGCAACAACAAATCCGTAAAAATGCTGGTGCGGCAGATCAAACGCCTGCGGCCCGATCTGGTCATTTTTACCGGGGACGTGAACCAGTCCGATTTCCAGCAGATCGACGCGGTGCAGCTCTCGCTGCTCATGGAAAAGCTGGGCGTTTACTGGGCGTATGCCTTCGGCAACCACGAGGCGCGGGAGGAAAAGGGCTATTACAAATACCTGATGTACGAGGGCTTCCGATACGGCCCGCACTGTCTGTGCCGGTTCGGTGACCCCGAGCTGTTCGGCTACGGAAATTTTGCCATCCATATCAAAAACAGCGAAACCACGCTGGCAAAAAGCCTGTACCTGTTTGATTCCGGGCGGGATATACAACCGGAGCGCTGCGCGGACTACGGCCTGCCGGCGGATCAGCGCGGCTATGATTTTCTCAAGCGGGAGCAGATCGCCTGGTATCTGCGCGAGACGGCGAAGGCAAAACAGGCTTACGGCGCCGCCGGGACCGTCGCCTATATGCATATCCCGGTGCCGGAATACGCGCAGGTGTTCGACGGCGACGACGAGCGCGGCTTCGTCCCCTCCGGCAGGGCAGAGCTGATTTACGGCACCCAGTATGAGAGCGTCGGGTGCTCCCCCTTCAACAGCGGCTTTTTCGACGCGGCCGCGGGGGAGGGCAGCCTGCAGGCGATTTTTTCCGGGCACGACCACGTGAATGATTTCTGCGCCCTTTACCGGGGCGTGTATCTTGTCTATACCCAGTGCGGCGGCTACAACACGTACAGCATGGAGGACCGGCAGGGCTGGCCGGAGCGGGACTGCCATTACGGCGTGACGCTGACCGCGCTGCTGCCCGACGGAACGCTGCGGATCACGCAGGAAAAATACGCGGATCTCCCCGATGCGCGGACAGAAAAAGAAAGGGAGATATGATCGTGAATTTTTTCGGAATGCCTTATCGGAGACCGGACGCCGAGGCTGGAAGGCTTTGATCTTACGGGCATTGAATCATTTTGTCAAAGAAGGTGTATCGTTATGAAACTCTGTGTTCCGATCCCGTGTTTTTTCGGCGATCTGCCCTTTGAGACGGCGGTTGAAAAGACCGCCGCGCTGGGGTACCGGTATGTCGAGATCTACGACTGGACGCGGCTGGATTTTGCCGCCGCGGCCGCGGCGCTGAAGAATACCGGCGTCACGCTTCTGAGCATGTGCACCACGGAATTCCGGCTGACCGATCCCGCCTGCCGCGGGCTCTGGCTGGAGGGGCTGAGGCGCAGCTGCGAGGCGGCGTCCGTCCTCGGCGTGAAAACACTGATCACGCCGGTCGGCCCCGCTACCGGGGAACCGCGCGCGGAACAGCGCCGGTCCCTGATCGAAGGGCTTGCCGCCGGCGCCGGGATCCTTGCGGACGCGGGCGTGACGGTGATGATCGAGCCGCTCAACACGAAGGTCGACCATCCGGGATACTATCTGACCTCCTCCGACGAGGCGTTCGGCGTCGTCCGCGCCGTCGGCAGCCCCTACGTGAAGGTGGTTTTCGATATCTATCATCAGCAGGTCTCCGAGGGCAACATCATCCCGAACGTCACGGCGAACCTCGACTGCATCGCGCATCTGCACGCCGCGGGCCACCCCGGCCGGCACGAGCTGCAGTACGGCGAGAACGATTACCGCAACATCTTTGCTGCCATCGACCGCGCCGGCTACGAGGGCGCCTGCGGGCTGGAGTATAACCCGCTGACGGATCCGGAGGAAAGCCTTGCCGCCGCGCTGGCGTTTTACGGCGGAGAAAACGGATAAACGGGGGATCGCCGCGGTTTTTTGGGAGGAAAGCAATATGATTCTGTATCATTATTCCGTCGACTCCTATCGGGGCGGCGACAGACTGTTCAACGATGATAAACGGCAGGCGCGGTTCTCGGAGCCGTTCCGGCTTGCCTTTGAAAAAAGCGAGACGGTGTTCTGGAGCGTTTATTATTCCGCTTACAACACTGCCGTCGGCATCATGGAGGCGGCACAGGACCTGACGTATGTGGTCCGCTGCGCGGAAGACTATTTTTCCGCCCGCAGAAGCCGGCAGCCGCTGATCGAGATTCTGGGAGACGGGGAAAACCGCGTGCTCCGGGAACTCCCGCTGCCCGGTTGCTGATCCGGGCGGCCGTCGCAGGAAACAAGCCCTGCCGAATAAAACGCAGAGGAGGCGGTTACGGTGGAAATCATTCGCAATTCGCAGATCGCGATCGAAGTCTGGGGCGGCATTTCCTGCCTGTTCGCCGTTCTGATCCTGATCAAGACCCGCCATTTTGACAAAAAAGGGGCGAGCAGACTGTCGATCCTGATGGTCTGTATCACGTTTCTGCTGTTTTTTGACGCGCTGTCCTGGTTTGCCCGGGGCAATACGTCGAGCTGGGGATATTACGCGGTCCGCATTGCGAATTTCTGCACGTTTCTGATGCAGTTTTTCTCGATCGCTGCCTTCGCGAATTATATGGAGCACCTGATTTTCAGACGGACGGGAAAAAGCTTTAAAAAATGGAGGATCGCCGCCTACAGCCTTGCGGGCGTCGGGACCGTGGTCCTGATCCTTTCGCGTATTTTTCATTTTATGTACGCGTTCGACGAAAACAACAATTACTACCGCGCCGATTATTTTTATCTGACCGGGGCGTTGGTCGCCGCCGGTCTGGTGATTTCTTTTTTCGTGCTGTTGCGGTATCTGCGCTATTTCCGCAGGATCGAGCGCGTCTCGGTTGTGACCTATCTG
Organism: Oscillospiraceae bacterium; assembly: GCA_902774165.1. GTDB lineage: Bacteria > Bacillota > Clostridia > Oscillospirales > Acutalibacteraceae > RGIG2774. The sequence goes on along the minus strand of CACYHJ010000066.1, from coordinate 3,198 downwards.
TCGCTGACCATCGTCGCCGTCGCGCTGCAGTATTTTTTCTACGGCGTTTCCTTCGGCATTCTCGCAACGGCGTTTTCCACGATGCTTTTGTTTATCTGTCATATCTTTGACTATATCGAACATTCCGTCGGCGCGGAGCGGGAGCTGCACGATACGCGCCTGATGCTGATCAGCCACCGCATGCAGCCCCATTTCATCTTCAACAGTCTTTCCGTGATCCGGTATCTGAGCGTGTATCAGCCGGAGGAAGCGCCCCGGGCGATCAACGAGTTTTCGGCGTTCCTGCGCGGCTGCATCGACCTGCTTAACGAAGACGGCTGCATCCCCGCGGCGAAGGAATTCGATATCGTCCGGCATTATATCTATTTTCAGCAGAAACGCTTCGGCGACGATCTGAACGTGGAATACGATATCCGGGAGGAAAACTTCGATCTGCCCGCTTTTACGGTGCAGAACGCGGTGGAAAACGCCGTCAGTCACGGTCTGCGGGGAAAAGACGGCCTGAGAAGCGGCACCGTGACGATCCGCTCTTACCGAAATGAGAAAGAGTATATCGTCGAGGTCGAGGACGACGGCGCGGGCTTCGACCCGGATGCGATCCCGGACGACGGCAGGGTCCACACGGGGATCCGCGATACCCGCGAGCGGCTTGCCTATATGTGCGGCGGTACGATGGAGATCGAAAGCGCGCCGGGCAGGGGGACGAGGGCGGTCATTCACATTCCCGCGGAACAGAAAAAGAAAAGGAGGGCGCGATGATGAATATTCTGATCGCCGACGACGAGGTATTTCAGCACATCGAGATCCACGACGCCGTCGAACGGGTCTGCGCCGGGGGAGAGCAGAACGCCTATTTTTACGCAAAAAACGCAGACGAGGCGCTGGCGGTCTGCGGAGAAAACGGGATCGACGTCGTCTTTCTCGATATCAATATGCCGGGCAAAAACGGCATCGCCCTCGCCTCGGAGCTGAACGAGAAATATCCGGGCGTCAACATCGTGATGGTCACGGCATATGAAGAATACGCCCTGGACGCGCTGCGTCTTTTTGTCAGCGCTTATATCCTGAAACCCGTGCTGGACGATGACGTGCGCGCGGCGCTTTCGCATCTGCGAAATCCCGTGGGGCGCAAGGAGGAAACGTGCGCGCGTCTGCATGTGCGCTGCTTCGGCAGCTTTGAGGCTTACGTCGACGATCGGCCGCTGCGCTTCAGCCGAAGCAAGGCCAAAGAGATGCTGGCATATCTTGTCTGCCTGCGCGGCGCCTTTGCCACCAACGGGGAGATCTGCCTTGCGCTTTTCGAAGAGAGCGGGGATCCGCAGAAAAACCTTTCCTATCTGCGCAAGATCGTCTCGTCGCTGAAGGATGCGCTGGAGGAAGCAGGTCTTACGGACGTGCTCCTGCATCAGCGCAGCGCCTACGCGCTGAACACGGCGCCGGTCGACTGCGATTACTGGAATTATCTTGACGGCGCGGAAAACGAGATCTATTACGGCGAGTTTATGAGCCGGTACAGCTGGGCGGAAAAATATATCTATCAGCTGGAGCAGATCAGAAAACACAATCAAAGATTTTAAAATAGTAATAAATCCATATTATTTATTGCAAAAAAACCGTGTAAAGCTTTTGTTTTTGTCACGCTTTTGTCGCGCTTTCATGCGTATAATGGATCCTGTATCTTTATATTCCCGCAGAATTTCGATTTCAGGAGGAATACGTATGAAAAACGCAAGAAAGCTTCTCTCCCTGCTTCTCTGCGCGGTGCTGCTGCTCTCCGTCGTCCCCATGACGGCGCTCAGAGCCGAAGCGGCGGAATCCACCCCGCAGGAGAATTACAAGATGCGCATCTACTGCCGCATCATCGACAACACGAACCCGAGCAAATACGGCTCCGTGACCTGCAAGATCACCTGCCGCAGCGACAACGGGCGAGGAAACTCCACACAGGACTTCTACATCGACCACGATTCCAACGTCTGGCATGAGAACGAAAACGTGTTCGACTCGAAGGTCAGCAGCCTTCACTATATGTTCTCCTACGGCAAGGATAAATCCTATTTCACCGAATACACCATCCCTGCGGCGGGGTATTTCCCCGTCAGCGTGTATATGTCCTGGCAGTGCAAATCCTCCGACAGCTGCGAGTGGAAATGGAATTTCAAGATCAAGAACCTGTATTCCAACGCCACCAATCCATATACCGATATCAGCGATACGCCGCAGAAAAAGGGTAACAGCGCCAGCGGTACCGCTTATCTCAATAACAGCTATCTGCCCACCGCCAACGGCATCAACGCCGTTTCCGGCGACAGCGAGGTCTGGCTTCCCGCAAACGGCACCTCTCCTTATAAGCAGTATACCGCAAAGGCGTACGACAACCGCGGTTATACGATCGCCAGCGGCTACACCTTCACGTCCTCCAGCTCGAATACCACCGTTTCCGGCTCCGGCGTCAATTACAAACCGAATGTGTATTTCTCGCAGGCGACGAGCAACTATACCACCACCGTCGGCGCGAAGAACGTTTTCAACAACACCACGAAAACCGCGACCTCGAAGACCGTTTCCGTTTATGTACCCCACACCCTGACGATCAACCCCAACGGCGGCTCATACAACAACAGCACGTCGAACTCCTATGCGACCGTTTACAGCAAATCGGGCGGAACGGGTTATCCCAATACGGTGACCCTTGCCACGCCCGCAAGAACGGGCTACACCTTCGACGGCTGGGAGATCATCTCCGGCTCCGGCACCGTGAGCGGCAGCACCTTCACCGCGGCGGACAGCAACACCACGGTGCGCGCGAAGTGGAAGGCGAACACCTACACCGTGACGCTCAACCGGCAGAGCGGCACCGGCGGTTCCGACAGCGTGACCGCGACCTACGACGCCGCGATGCCGTCGGCGACCATGCCGACGAGAACCGGCTACACCTTCGGCGGTTATTATGACGCGACCTCCGGCGGCACTCAGTATTACACCAATACCGGCGCTTCCGCGAGGACCTGGAACAAAACGGCGGCGGCGACCCTTTACGCCCGCTGGACCGCGAACAACTACGCTGTCACGCTCAACGGCAACGGCGGTTCGGGCGGAACGGCGAGCGTGACCGCGACCTATGACGCCGCAATGCCCTCGGCGACCATGCCGTCGAGAACGGGCTATACCTTCGCGGGCTTCTATGATACCTCCGCG